>JARHYV010000004.1 GCA_029258495.1 Faecousia sp.
TCAAGCCCTGCATCGTCACTGGAATAGAAGGTGGTATAGAGGTTGCCGTACATATCGGTCTGGAACTTTTGCAGCTTGTTGGAGTTTGCGACCAGATCCGCATAATCCGCCAGAGTCAGGTCAGTGAGGTTATTGGTCTGCTTGTCGTCTGCCATGGTCAGGATCAGCACATTGCGGTTGGCAAGGGAGTCGGTAAAGCCCTTTGCATCGTGGTGCTCCAGTCCGTTTTCTGCATAGATGGTCAGTCCCTGACGCATGGTGTACTGAGTCAGATGGCTGTAATCCAGTTCAATGCCTTCGGTGTCCAGAATGAGATCGATGCCTTCGGCAGCTTTTTCATAGGCATCCAGCCAGTCGTTGTGATCGGTGCTGTCGCAGAAGGAGAAGACATAGTTTGCCTCGGTGGTGACCACCTCGTAGCGGTAGATATGGTTGGAGTAGTTGCTGTATGTCTGGACATAGTCCGTGTAGACGGCATCAAATCCATCCACGGTCGCCGGATCCAGATACTGGATGAAAGGCTCCGGAGCCTCGGCAGCATCGGTGGGCTCTGTGGTTTCGGTATTCTGGGTGCCGGGCTGCGTGCTGTCGGGGGTCTGGGTGTGAACCACGACAGGGTGCAGGATCCGATCAGCCATCTGTTCGGTGTCCATTTTCAGCACGGACTCATCCCGGGGATAGACTTCAACGGAGATATAGGAGGTATCCCGGGGGGCTTTGGGGCTGGAGTATACCTGAACGGTATCCTGCATGACGCTCAGCTCAAAGCCCTCGGGCAGGGGGACCTTGAAATCCACCACCACAGGCTTGGGGGGCTCGGTGGGCACAGTGGTGGGGGCGGTAGTCGGCTGAGTCGTGGGTGCAGTGGTGACAGCGGTGGTATCGGCAGGGGCTGTGGTTTCAGAGGGCGCATTATCGCTGCCGCAGCCGGAAACCAATCCAAAAACGACGAGTACTGCCAAAAGCAGGCTGAATTTTTTCATAGTGAGGCTCCTTTTGCCATATTATGATAATTTCGTCCATTATATCATATATTTTGGGCGTTTTCAAGGATTTTGCGGAGCTGCTGTATGGCGGGCAGCAGGTTCTGCTCCTGAAGTCCGGAATAGTTTACCACCAGACAGTGGGCGGCCCAGTCGGGCGGTGTGCGCTGATAGTATTCGCTCAGTGCCTTCACCCGGATGCCGGCTTGAGCACAAAGCGCCGTCAACTGGGGATCACTGCATCGGGTATCCACCCGAAGGAGAAAATGCAGCCCTGCATCCTGCTCCATGATGGTGATGTGATTGCGGAAGGGGCAGGCTCTCAGGGTGTCGATGACGAAATTGCGGCGGCTGCGATAAAATT
>JARHYV010000354.1 GCA_029258495.1 Faecousia sp.
CCTCTGCAACAAAATACAGCGCAGTCGATTTCGGATCAGATGGTGCCTATATTTTAGGTGCGCCGGAAATGCTCCTTTCAGAAACTACGGCACAATTACAGAACCAGATCGTCGCTCGCTCCTCACAAGGAGAGCGCGTGCTGCTATTTGCGTCTTATGATTATGAAAAAGACGGCGAGGATGATATCTTCGGAGATGGTAGCCTGGGCCCGGTTGTGATCCCTCTTGCCTTGGTGGTTCTATCTAATCCGATTCGTCCCCGTGCAAAGCAGACATTTGAGTATTTCAGAGATCAAGGGGTTGCCATCAAGGTGATATCCGGTGACAATCCGCTGACGGCTGCCATGGCAGCGCAGAAGGCGGGGATCGTCGGCGCTGAGAAGTACATCGATGCATCAAAGATCGATCCTGCGCAGGATCTCTCTAAGCTTACTGCGGAGTACACCGTATTTGGCAGAGTGACTCCGGAACAGAAACGCCAGCTGATCCGGGCAATCAAAAAAAGCGGTCACACAGTAGCTATGACAGGTGATGGTGTGAATGATGTACTGGCGCTGAAGGATGCTGATTGCAGTATTGCTATGGCCTCCGGCAGCGATGCAGCCGCCAATGTTTCGGATTTGGTTCTTCTTAATTCCGATTTTTCCGGCATGCCGCATGTGGTTGCAGAAGGCAGACGCGTGATCAATAATATCCAGCGTTCAGCGTCACTTTTCCTGGTGAAGAATATTTTCTCCTTCATATTGACCTTGATCAGCTTGATCTCCGTTTCGCTGTATCCCATGAAACCGGCGCAGATCTCTTTGATTTCTGGTCTGATGATTGGATTCCCATCATTCATTTTGGCATTGGAGCCGAACAACGAGATGGTGCGTGGCAAATTCCTGCGTAATGTCTTGTTCCGTGCCTTGCCGGCGGCCTTGACGGCGGTGATATTGGTAGAATGGTCGCTGCTGTTTACGGAGGCATTTCAGATCCAAACCGATATGGCGTCTACAATCGGATTTTATCTGTATGCATTCTCGGCATACTTGATGCTCTACCGGGTGTGTAAGCCGATGAATGTATGGCATGGACTCTTGTTCGGAGCCATGGGTGTCGCCTTTGTTTTGGCAGTTCTTGTGCTGCCGGGATGGTTCCAGATCGCTGCCCTTGACTATAAGAGTGCCCTGATCCTTTCTCCGCTGTTGCTGCTGACACTTCCGATCGACCGGGCAGTGTGCTGGTTATTCGGAGAGCTAGAGCAGTTCAAGACAGCAGCTGTCCGGAAATTTGAAAACAAAACCTTGTCCCATCGTATGAAAAGAAGATAAATTTGCTTTATGCGCCTGCATTTTCAACGCAGGCGCATTTGCATGCTTAGGGGAATGGGATGCATAGGCGTGCATTTACAAAGGATCAAATATTTTGTATTGAAAGAAATCCAACCCTATTGACAAGTTAACTTGGCTGTGCTACAATGAATATGCAAATAAAACTTGGCGAACTGAAAGGAGCATCTGATATGGAGAAGGAAGAAGTCCTGAGAAAAGCACAGAGCAAGAAACGCA
>JARHYV010000316.1 GCA_029258495.1 Faecousia sp.
GGTTTGATCCGCGCACTGAATCTAAAGAAACCATTGCTCTATGGGTTCAGTGACGGAGGAATTGTCGGATTGATCCTGGCAATCAAGTATCCGGATCTTCTGTCTAAGTTGATCGTCAGCGGTGTCAACCTGGATCCTGCGGGATTGAATGCTGTCACGCGCTTTCAGATGAGGCTGAGATATCTCATGACAAGGTCAAAGAAGATCTGGATGATGCTCACCGAGCCTCACCTCACAAAGCAGGACCTTCGCAAAATAAAGGTTCCTACATTTTTGACAGCAGGACAGTATGACTGTATCCGAAGAGAACATACGAACTATATCTGCACGAATATCAGAAATTGTCACATGAAGATTTTCAGGCATTGTCTGCATGGGAGCTATGTGATCCACTCTAAGCGAATTGCAAAATATATTTTGGCAGTTGGGCAGGGGTGAATGTGAAAAAGATCGTATATATCCGTGACTTTGTGCAGCGGTATCGGGATGCGGCAGAGGGATTTGTCCTGAGTCCACAGCGACAAGCCCGGATGGAGCGGTTGTCTGATGATGCGCAAAAGCTGCGGTTTCGGACAGCGGAGTATCTGACAACGATGCTGCTGCGGAAAACATTCTGTGTTCCTGAATTGCAGATACAGGGTGAGATTTCGAAAAAGCCATATATTCCCGGCAGAGAAGATATTTCCTTTAGCCGCTCCTATTGCGAGTCGGATCTTCTGATTGCCATAGAGGATGATGGGAGCATAGGCTCGGACTGCGAGAAAATAAAAATGCCCGACGATGCAGTGATGAAGTACTTTTTCACAGAGGGTGAAAGGTCATTTGTCTGTTCGGCCGAGGATCGCGATCTTGCATTTACCCTGATCTGGACACGAAAAGAAAGCTATATGAAGTGCATCGGCGAAGGACTCTGCGGCTCGTGGGCACTTCTGGATGTGACACCGCATCAAATGGATTGGAAATATTCACCGATTTCTCTGAAGAATGATGCGGTAGGGGAATATTTTATGAACAGTTACCGAATGGGTAATACGGTATTGTCGATTTGCAGCCGAGTCAATGACCGGTTTCCGTCGGTGATACAGGAATGGAGAGAAGATGAAGAAGACAATTATTGCGTATTTTGAATCGACAGCGCAAGCGTTTCCCCAGAATATTGCGGTGGCAGACAGTGACACTCAGGTGACATATGCCCAGCTGCAGCATGATGCAAGGAACATTGCCTGTCATATTGCGTCCCATCAAATTCACAAGAAACCCATTGCGCTTTTGATGAAACGCTCTGTGGCACTGCCCACAGCAATGCTGAGCGTATTATACAGCGGAAATTTCTATGTTGTATTGGATTATGAATCGCCAAGGCAGCGGATCGAGAAAATACTGGATACGCTCTCGCCGGCGATGATCCTTTATGAAGAAGAATTTCGGGATGCAGCCGAGTCCTTTGATACATCCATTTTGAAGATGAATTATAATGAGGTACTGGCTTGCGATCAATGTGATGCGCAGGTGATCGAGCAAATCCAATGTGCAGCAACCTCTGAAGATCCGGCCTATGCGCTGTTCACCTCCGGCTCTACCGGAGTGCCCAAGGGAGCGCTCCTGACCAATTTGAATGTTATCAGCTATATTCATTGGTTTATTGACTGTTTCGGGATCGATCAGAATACAGTTTTCGGTTCTCAG
Source organism: Faecousia sp. (assembly GCA_029258495.1). Classification (GTDB taxonomy): domain Bacteria; phylum Bacillota; class Clostridia; order Oscillospirales; family Oscillospiraceae; genus Faecousia. The sequence continues at coordinate 1,687 of JARHYV010000316.1, forward strand.
ACATCGCTGTATTTCAGCATGTCCGTTTCCGATTTTTATGCGAGCATGTTTACGGGCGCATCCTACCACATGATCCCCAAAACCTATTTCGCATTCCCGGCAAAATTGATTTCGTTTATGAATGAACGGAAAATCAATACCGTCTACTGGGTACCGTCTGCTTTGGGGATCGTAGCGAAGTTTGACCTGTTCAAATACTGCCTGCCCCAATACCTGCAAACAGTCCTGTTTGCAGGTGAGGTGATGCCTGTCAAATATCTGAATTATTGGCGGCGGTATCTGCCGGATGTGCAGTATGCAAATCTGTTCGGCCCTACGGAAACCACGGATATCTGTACCTATTATATGGTGAACAGGGAATTCGAGGAAACCCAGCCCCTTCCCATTGGTATCCCGTGTGATAATTGCCGGTGTTTTCTGATCGATCCGGAAGGGAATGAAGTGACAGGCGGCTCTGTCGGTGAGCTGTATGTCAGCGGCCCGTTTGTGGCAAAGGGCTACTATTGCAATCCGGAAAAAACAGATGAGGCATTCGTTCAGAACCCTCTTCAACATTCCTACCCGGAGATCGTTTACCGAACAGGCGATCTGGTACATCGGAATTCGTATGGGGAACTGGAGTATGTCGGGAGAAAAGACTTTCAGATCAAGCATCTGGGCTATCGGATCGAACCCAGTGAAATCGAAACAGCATTGAATGCAGTGGAGCATGT
>JARHYV010000053.1 GCA_029258495.1 Faecousia sp.
CTGGATGAACTGGTGGGCGCGCCGGAGCTGCATGATCTGGGACTGGAGGCGGCACAGGATCTGCAAGCACTGCTCCCGCAGCTGAACAACCAATCCGCCGATGCTGCCGTCTGCCAGATCTTCAATACCCTGCGCTACCGCAGCTATGCCGAACAGAACAAACTGGACTTAGGAAAACTGGATATCCTCCGGATGCTCGCCAAGCAGGAGCCGACACCGATGCGCCTCCTGGAGCGGCTGTCTGAGCTGAGGATGCTGATCCAAAACCATGTCAACCGAAGTGAAAATATGCTCACGCTGTCAACCGTGCACTCAAGCAAGGGCTTGGAGTATGAGCGGGTGTATCTGCTGGATGTTCTGGATGGTATTCTCCCCCGAAAGGCACTGGGGGAGCTGTCCTCCGGCGAAGACACCCAGCAATACGAGGAAGATCGCCGGATCTACTATGTGGCTATGACCCGTGCCAAAAATGAGCTGTTCCTGTTTGACTGCCCGGATCGAAAATCCCAATTTACAGACGAGATCCTTCCGTTTCTGCCCCGGGAGCGCATGGAACCTGATGATATTTTTGCACCGTTTTCCCACAATCTGTGTGGAAAATCCTACCGGCACAAGGTCTACGGAAAGGGAAAGATCATCGCCCATCACGATATGACTCTTCTGGTGGAGTTTTCCCGGGAGTGCATGCAGCTGATGACCTTGAGCCGGATGCTCAACGATCGGGATACATCACCGGCAGGTGATGCGCCCATTACTGCACCGGGTGTATCCGCAGAAGAGGCCGCCTACTATTCCTCGGACATTCGGATCGGCAGTCGGGTATCCCACAAAACCTTTGGGCCGGGTGTGATCCTGTCCATCGTCGGTGGTGTTGCGGATATCCGATTTGAGCAGGATCACACAGTCAGACGGATCATGCTGGAGGTCAGCTTTCGCAACGGCATCTTAAAATAATCAAAGCGGCCGCAGCACCCCATTCCCACTTTTTCAGCCCCATGACTTGATTTTCCCCTGAATTTCCCAATAAAAATGATTTTTTCAATTCCTATGTTGACAGCACCGATTTATTGTGCTAGGATAAAGAAAATTGAATCGCTTGATAGAGGCGCGATCGTTCAATAGTAGCTAACTGCAAGGCCAGGCAGCCGCAGTTATGTGAAAGGGGACTTCGCCGAAGCATTTAAGCCGCCTGAAGCTTGGATGCTGGTTCGTCAGATAAGATCTGCCGGACTGTCACAATTTTTTTGTGAAGCGCTATCACGAGGTGAGTTTCCATTCCCTTACGGGTTTTGAAATGCTTATTCTTGGACCGCTTTGCAGAGCGGTCCAATTTTTTATTTGCCTGCCGGCTGGGCTGGAACTGCCGGATTTTGAGAAAGGAGTTCTTATGAAAAGAACATTTGCAGTCATCATGGCGCTGGCTATGATGCTCACACTGGCCGCCTGCGGCGGTTCCTACGAATTTGACGGCGTTCTGACCGTCGGCATGGAATGTGCATATGCCCCCTATAACTGGTCACAGTCCGACGACTCCAACGGTGCCGTTCCCATCTCCAATGTCCCCGGCTCCTACGCAAACGGCTACGATGTTATGATGGCTAAGAAGATCTGCGAGGCCAACGGCTGGGAATTGGAGATCAAGATGATGGACTGGGACTCCTTGGTTCCCGCTGTCCAGTCCGGCGAGATCGACTGCGCCATTGCCGGTCAGTCCATGACCCCCAAGCGTCTGGCACAGGTGGATTTCACCGATCCGTATCTGTACGCCTCCATTGTCTGCCTGACAAAGGCAGACTCTCCCCTTGCCTCTGCCACCGGCATCAGCCAGCTTTCCGGCCGATGCACCTCTCAGCGCGGCACCATCTGGTATGACACCTGCCTGCCCCAGATCACCGGCGCCGAGATCCAGAGCGCACAGGATACCGCTCCTTCCATGCTGATGGCACTGGAAACGGGCGCTGTTGACTTCGTCTGCACCGACATCCCCACCGCTCAGGGTGCGATCCTCGCTTATCCCGATCTGACCATTCTGAATTTCAGCGGATCCGAAGATGACTTTCAGGTTGCTGACGAGGATATCAATATCGGCATCTCCGTCCAGAAGGGAAATTCTCTGCTGAAGGATGCCATGAATTCCGTGCTGTCCAAGATGACTGCCGACGATTTCAACGCGATGCTTGCAGATGCCGTCGCCATTCAGCCTATCGGCTGATCCAATCGATCCAAAAGCCTGCGCAAGCTTGCGCAGGCTTGCCCATTCAAATACCGGAAAGGAGCAATTTCATGAACCCATTTGCCACATTAGGACATGACATCGTCACACTGTGGAACGAATATGCCGGAATGTATCTCAGCGGCATCTGGAACACCATTTCTCTGGCTTTTATCTGTACCGCTGTGGGCTGTCTGATCGGTCTGCTGTGCGGTGTACTCAACACCATCCCTTACAGCAAGAACGATCCTCTGCCCAAGCGCATCCTGCTGGGATTTGTCCGACTTCTGATCCAGATCTATGTGGAGGTCTTCCGCGGGACGCCCATGATCCTTCAGGCCGTTGTCATCTACTATGGTCTTCCCTACTTCACCAACTATGCCATGCGTTTTGACAGCATCTGGCTGTGCGCATTTCTGGTCGTATCCATCAACACCGGCGCATACATGGCTGAGTCTGTCCGCGGAGGGATCATCTCCATCGATCCCGGTCAGACCGAGGGTGCAAAAGCCATTGGCATGACCCACTGGCAGACCATGACGCACGTCGTGCTCCCCCAAGCCCTTCGCAATATCCTGCCGCAAATCGGCAACAACCTGATCATCAATATCAAAGATACCTCTGTCATGAGCATCATCGGTTTTACCGAATTCTTTGGTGTCCACAAAAATGTTGTCGGAACCACATACATGTATTTCCCTTCTGCCGCCATCGAAATGATCGGCTATCTGTCCCTGACGGTGATCGCATCCGTGATCCTGCGTCAGCTTGAGAAAAAGATGGAGGGCTCTGATACCTATGAACTGACACAGGACGATATGCTCACACTGACATCCGGCACCTATCGGCTGGACAAGAAACCCGAAGATATCGCAGAACGCAATCTGGAAGGAGGCGGACAAAGATGAGCGAACCCATCCTGCAAATCAATCACCTGTCCAAATCATTTGGGGCACACATCGTCCTGAGGGATATTGACTTCACCGTCAATTCCGGGGATGTCATCAGCATCATCGGCGCTTCCGGCTCAGGCAAATCCACCCTGCTGCGATGCATCAACCTTCTGGAAACCCCCACAAGCGGGCAGATCCATTACCACGGAACCGATGTAGCCGGAGCCCATGTCAATGCACCGGAATACCGTTCCCATGTGGGCATGGTCTTTCAGTCCTTCAACCTGTTCAACAATATGACCGTACTGGAAAACTGCATCATCGGACAGGTAAAGGTACTGAAAAAGAGCAAGGAAGACGCACGCACCAATGCCATGCTGTATCTGGAGAAGGTTGGAATGGCACCCTATGTCAATGCCAAACCCCGGCAGCTTTCCGGCGGACAGAAACAGCGTGTTGCCATCGCCAGAGCCCTTGCCATGCAGCCGGAGGTGCTGCTCTTTGACGAGCCGACCTCTGCTCTGGATCCAGAAATGGTGGGTGAGGTGCTGAGCGTTATGAAACAGCTGGCAAACGAAGGCATGACCATGCTGGTGGTCACCCACGAAATGGCATTTGCCAGGGATGTGAGCAACCGGGTGGTTTACATGGCAGACGGTGTGATCTGCGAAGAAGGCTCAAGCCGGCAGATTTTCGAAAATCCACGCAAACAGCAAACAAAGGATTTTCTTTCCCGTTTTCGCAGTAATTAACCTTTTTCCCGCCCTTTCTCTCAGGGCGGGATTTCATTTTTACCCAGACGAGGAGGCTCCATGCCTTGACTTTTTCCTGAGCACATTGTAAAATCAAGGTGACTGTTTTTATGACATGTATGCGACAATTATGAAGAGGAGAAAAACTATGACACCCATTGAATTGAAACAGCTGCAGAAAACAGCTTGTAACGTGCGCATGGGCATCATCGAGGGAACCCATAGCGCAAAGTGCGGACATCCCGGCGGCAGCCTGTCTGCAACCGAGCTGTTTACCTATCTGTATTTCAAAGAGCTGAATATCGATCCCGCTGATCCCAAAATGGAGCAGCGTGACCGTTTTGTTCTGTCCAAGGGACACACCGCTCCCGGCCTGTACTCCGCACTTGCCAACCGTGGTTTCTTCCCCGTTGAGGATCTGAAGACCCTGCGCAAGTCCGGCAGCTATTTGCAGGGGCATCCCAACATGAACACCGTTCCCGGTGTCGATATGTCCACCGGCTCTCTCGGTCAGGGCATCAGTGTTGCCGCCGGCATGGCTTTGACCGCCAAGCATCTGGGAAATCCCTGCCGCGTATACACCCTGCTTGGTGACGGCGAGATCCAGGAAGGTCAGGTATGGGAAGCCTGTATGTTCTCCAGTCACTATAAACTGGATAACCTCTGTGTTATCGTAGACAACAACGACCTGCAGATCGACGGCAGAGTTTCCGATGTTATGAGCCCCTACCCCATTGTGGATAAGCTGGAGGCTTTCGGGTTCTCCGTGATCCCGGTTGACGGCCACAGCTTTGAGCAGCTGGAAAGCGCATTCCAGCAGGCAAAAGCTACCAAGGGCAAGCCCACCGCTATCGTTATGAAAACCACCAAGGGCAAGGGTGTTTCCTTCATGGAAGATCAGGCCGGCTGGCACGGAAAGGCTCCCAACGATGAAGAATATGAGATCGCCATGGCTGAGCTGAAGGCCGCTCTGGCAGAATTGGAGGCTTAATCTATGGCAGACATCAAGAAAATCGCGACTCGTGAAAGCTATGGTCAGGCATTGGCCGAATTGGGCAAGGAGCACAAGGATGTTGTCGTATTCGACGCTGACCTTTCCGGCGCTACCAAAACAAGCATCTTCAAGAAGGCATTCCCCGACCGCCACTTCAATGCCGGTATTGCCGAGGCCGATATGATTTGTGCCGCTGCCGGTGCCGCCACCATGGGCACCGTTCCCTTTGCATCTTCCTTTGCAATGTTCGCCAGCGGCCGTGCATTCGAGCAGGTTCGCAACTCTATTGGCTACCCCCATCTGAATGTCAAGATCGCTGCCACCCACGGCGGTATCTCCGTAGGCGAAGACGGCGCCAGCCATCAGTGCTGTGAAGACTTCGCTCTGATGCGTTCCATCCCCGGCATGGTGGTGATGTCCCCTGCCGACGATGTAGAGGCCAAGGCCGCTGTAAAGGCTGCTTATGAATATAACGGCCCTGTGTATCTTCGCTTTGGCAGACTGGCTGTTCCCGTCTTCCACAACGAAGAAACCTTCCATTTCCAGATCGGCAAGGGCGAACTCCTCCGCGACGGCACGGATGTTGCCATTATCGCTAACGGTCTGATGGTCAACGAGGCTCTCATCGCTGCCGAAACTCTGGCTGCAAAGGGCATCAACGCAATGGTGGTCAATATCTGCACCATCAAGCCTCTGGACGAGGAAATGGTTTTGGCCGCCGCAAAGAAGTGCGGAAAGGTCATCACCTGCGAGGAGCACTCCATTATCGGCGGTCTGGGCGAGGCAGTCTGCTCCCTTCTGTCTGAGAAGCTGCCCACGCCTGTGCGCCGGATCGGTGTCAACGATGAATTCGGACATTCCGGCCCTGCTGCTGAACTGCTC
>JARHYV010000279.1 GCA_029258495.1 Faecousia sp.
CCCATACAGTATGTATATCAGAAGTACAAGGTGCCAGAGCCAGCGGCTTACAGATCGCATCCATTGGACCGCAGGAAGGAATATCCTTCTCTACCCAGCCGGTGGCACCGATTTTCAACATTGCAAAACCTTTCATAATTGTTACCTCCATTTTCGGTTGGTTTTTACATTTCAAATCATAGCACAACTGCTCATATAAGTAAATATATATCGATAGCATTTTACTTAAATTTTATTAAGGTGAATTAATATACCCTTACATTACATAAAGCACAAAAAAGAAACCCCGATTCTGTACTTTGTGCAGATTTTGAAATCAGCCCCGGTTCGGTCATTGAAAAGCACATTACATCATGGTAAAATAGTCACATTCTATCACAGCAACAGACGCTGTTATTGGCACATTTGCCAAATTTCATCGTTCGAAACGATTTGCAGGAGGATGCACAATGGAACAATACATCATGGCGCTCGATGCCGGAACCACTTCCAACCGCTGTATATTATTCAACAAAGCCGGTGAGATCTGCTCCGTCGCCCAAAGAGAATTCACCCAGTTTTTCCCAAAACCCGGCTGGGTGGAGCACGATGCCAACGAGATCTGGGCAACGCAGCTGGAGGTGGCACAGCAGGCCATGGCCAATTTGGGTGTATCCGCTGCAAATATCGCCGCCATCGGTATCACCAATCAGCGCGAAACCGCCATCGTCTGGGATAAAAACACGGGACTTCCCATTTACCATGCCATCGTCTGGCAGTGCCGCCGGACCAGTGCCTATTGTGACGAGCTCAAGGCAAAGGGTCTGACCGAGCACTACCGCCGGAAAACCGGTCTTGTGATCGACGCCTACTTTGCAGGCCCCAAGATCCGCTGGATCCTTCAGAATGTGCCGGGTGCCATGGAAAAGGCGCAGCAGGGAGATCTGCTGTTCGGAACCGTGGAAACATGGCTCATCTGGAAACTGACCGGCGGAAAAGTCCACATCACAGACTACTCCAATGCCTCACGCACACTGCTGTTCAACATCAACACCCTGCAATGGGATGAGGAGATCCTGACGGAAATGGGCATCCCCAGATCCATGCTCCCCGAGGTAAAGCCCAGCAGCTGCATCTACGGAGAGGCACTGGCTCAGTACTTCGGCGGCCCGATCCCCATCGCCGGCGCTGCCGGTGATCAGCAGTCGGCACTGTTCGGTCAGACCTGCTTTAATCCCGGCGATGCAAAAAATACCTACGGAACCGGCTGTTTCCTGCTGATGAACACCGGCGATCGTCCGGTTTTCAGCAAGAACGGTCTGGTCACCACCATCGCCTGGGGTCTGGACGGCAAGGTCGAATACGCTCTGGAAGGATCCATCTTTGTCGCAGGAGCCGCAATCCAGTGGCTGTGCGAGGAAATGCGTTTTATCGAGTCTGCTGCCGACTCTGAATATATGGCACGCAAGGTTCCCGA
>JARHYV010000152.1 GCA_029258495.1 Faecousia sp.
CAGCAGTCGGTCATGAATTTCGGCATTCTGATGATCCAAGGACTGGTCAATCGGTTCGGAACCATGGTCATGGCTGCCTTTGCAGCAGCTGTCAAGATCGACTCCTTTGCCTATATGCCTGCGCAGGAATTCGGCAATGCCTTTTCCCTGTTCATATCCCAGAACCACGGTGCAGGCAATCGCAGCAGGATCCGTCAGGGCACCAAAAACGCCATGGCGCTGTCTATGGCATTCTGCGCAGTCATCTCCGTGATCGTCTTTGTCACGGCACCTGCTCTCATGACGATCTTTATTGATCCTGCCGAAACAGAGATCATCCGCATCGGCAGCCGCTATCTGCGCATCGAGGGTGCATGCTACTGGGGCATCGGACTGCTGTTTCTGCTGTATGGCTATTACCGCGGGATCGGCAAGCCCTCCATGTCCCTGATCCTCACCGTCCTATCTCTGGGGACCCGGGTGGCACTGGCCTACCTGCTGGCACCCATCCCACAGATCGGAGTCATCGGCATCTGGAGCTCCATCCCCATCGGCTGGTGTCTTGCCGATGCAGTGGGGCTTGCAGTCATGATCCGCAGAGCAAAGGAATAAACATTCACCCCGGGATCGCATCCATGACAGCTGACTGTCCGGAGCATCCCGGGGTGATTGATTTTTATTGCTCAGGCATTGAATACATACTGATCCATCCGGGCAAATGCCTCCTGCACACGGCTCATAGGCAGCGCAAGGTTCACACGGATATGCGTTCTGCCATGGAATGCCCGACCGTCCTGCCAGCAGACGCCCACTTCCCATCCGGCACGCAGCACCTCATCCAGTGTTTTTCCGTGGCTTTCACACCATTTGCCGCAATCCAAAAACAGCATGTAGGTGCCCTGAGGTCTGGATACCTCCACTCCCTCAAAATGATCCCGGATATAGTCACAGGCGAATGTCACATTCTCCGTAATTACCTGACACAGCTCCTTCGCCCATTCGCTGCCCTCCGGCTTGTAGGCACCGATCAGCGCATGCATGCTCATGATATTCATGGTGTTGTAGTGGCTGAGAGAGGTTTCCTTGTTCATGCGATCGATAAGCATCCTGTTGTAGATCACATGGTAGCTGCCTACCAGACCTGCCAGATTGAAGGTCTTGCTGGGGGCATACATGGCAATGGTGCGCATTTTCGCATCCTCGCTGACCGACTGAGTCGGCACATGTCTGTGACCGGAGAGGATGATATCGCTCCAGATCTCGTCCGAGATCACCATTACATCGTACTTTTTATACAGCTCCATGGCTTTTTCCACTTCCCATCGTTCCCATACCCGTCCGGTCGGGTTGTGAGGGGAACAGAAGATCGCCGCATGGATCTTATGCTCTGCAAGCTTGCGCTCCATGTCTGCAAAATCCATGCGCCAGATGCCCTGCTCATCCTTGACAAGGTCACTGTGTACGATCTCGTAGCCGTTATTGTGCAGTGTGTTGGTAAAGCCCACATAGGTCGGAGCATGGAGCAGAACCTTGTCACCCCGGGAGCACAGCACGCTCAGTGCGCTTGCCACACCACCCAAAACGCCGTTTTCATATCCGATATTCTCCCTGCACAGATCGGTCACATCATTATGCTCCCTCTGCCAGCGGATAATGGATGCAAAATATTCCTCAGAGGGGTTGAAATACCCAAAGGTCGGGTGCTGGATCCTCCGGATCATCGCCTCCTGTACCGTTGGTACCACCGGGAAATTCATGTCCGCGATCCACATGGGGATCGCATCAAAGCCCTCTCGGGGCGCTACCGGGATCAGGCTGTTGGGGTCGCCAACCACATCAACCGCCACTGCATCCCTGCCCTTTCGCTCCAAGATCGTTGTAAAATCGTATTTCATCGAAAAGTCCGTCCTCTCTGTGTCTTTTGAGTCACGCCACCATTATATCAGTTTCCCCTTTGTTTGCAACCTTCTTTTGCAGTCCGCACTCCGTTTTCCCGCTGCGCCGAACAACTGCTATGCAAACAGCAGATACCGTGCTATAATGCAGATACATTATAAATCATGCAACCCAAGCCCTTTAGAAAGAATGAAAAAACATGTACGAAAACAACTGTGCCGTGCTCACCGAGGAATACCGCGGCAGTCTGCTGGATCTGGTTCACGAAGGCTATATCTGCGTGGTGGATGAAAACGGGAAGGTCATCCGGCATGCCGGAGATCCCAACGCTATGGTCTACTACCGCTCCGCCTCCAAGCCCTTGCAGGCTCTGCCTGTCATCGCCATGGGACTGGATGAGAAATACGGCCTGACCGACGAAGAAACCGTGATCTTCTCAGGCTCCCATCTGGGAGAGCCCTTCCATGTGGAGGCGATCACATCCATCGCGGCAAAGGCCGGACTGGATCTTGATGATCTGGTCATGAACCCCACCGTTCCCGGCAGCACCTCTGCCAATGAAGAGCGGATCCGAAAGGGACTGCCCAAGGCAAAGATTTACCATAATTGCAGCGGCAAGCATACCGGCGCCATGCTCATCCAGAAGGAACTGGATCCTGAGCATATTCGTGACTACTGGCGGCCGGACTCTGCTGCTCAGAAGGAGATCCTCCGTGCCATTTCCGTCCTGTCCGAGTTCCCGTCCCAGCAGATCGACATCGGGATCGACGGCTGCGGTGTACCGGTTTTTGCCGTCCCGATGAAAAACATTGCCGTTGCGTTCAAGAATATCGCCTGCATCGACACCATTCAGGATGCGTCCCTCCGGGCGGCTGCTCAGAGATACATCCCCAGGATCCACCACTATCCTCTGATGATGAGAGGCACCGATTTCCTGTGCTCCATGATCAACTATGACCCCAACATCGTCGCAAAGGGCGGTGCCAACGGTGTCTACGGCATCGGGCTGAAGAAAGAGCGCATCGGCATCTCCTTTAAGCTGAAGGACGGCACCGAGGCAGTCTGGCCCATTATCATCAAAGAGATCTTCCGCCAGATCGGCTATTATAATGAAGATACCTTCGCCATGCTGGACAGGCTGAACAGTGGAACCATCCTTAACGACAACGGGACACCTGTTGGCACCTCCAAGGCCGTATTCACCCTCACCTGATCCGTCAACTTGACCCCTGTGAGCGGCACAAGCCCTTCACAGGGGCTTTTTCAGAGTATTCTCTTGTATTTTCCCGATTTTCGTAAAGAATTATTAAGAACCTTGTAATTGACTCTCCCTGCAGAAATATGATACCATGTCGGAGCAGTCCGATCATCTTGGAGTTACGGAGGAACGAGCATATGCAGCAAAAAAATGTTGCCTATCAGATCATCAGGAGCAGCCGAAAGACCATCTCCATTCAGATCACCCCACAGGGGCAGGTGCTTGTACGCTGTCCTTCCAGAATGTCGGATACAGATATCCGCCAATTTGTCCGCAGCAAAGCTGACTGGATCGATCACCATCTTTCCGAGCTGCGCCGAGCACCTGCGCTGCCTCCTTTTACCCAAGAGGAGCTGCGCCGTCTTGCTGAGCATGCTCTGGCGGTCATCCCGGAACGGACAGCACACTTCGCCGAACGGATGCAGGTGACCTACGGGCGCATCACCATCCGAAATCAGCGCACCCGCTGGGGCAGCTGCAGCAGCTCCGGCAATCTGAATTTCAACTGTCTTCTGATGCTTGTGCCTCAGGAGGTTCTGGACTATGTCATTGTCCACGAGCTGTGCCATCGAAAAGAAATGAACCATTCTCCGAAATTCTGGAACGAGGTATCCAAGGTGCTGCCCCGATACGAAAGCTCCAGAAAATGGCTGAGAGAAAACGGCGGAGCCTTGATCGCCCGCCTGCCCTGACGATTCGGCGGATAATCCCCTGATTTCTGCAAAAAGTAATATCATCACATAAAAGGAGCTGCCCCATGAAGAAACTCATTCAAAAAATCGCAGCCTTGTCTGCCGCCGCCATCCTGCTGACAGGATGCAGCAATCAGGCAGGCGGCAAGAAAGAACCTACCTTCTCCAATCTGATCGACCCGGTATCTCAGGCTGAGGTCGTGCAGACCCTGAACGCTCACGGCGTCACGCAATCCCAGACCGACACCCTCATCAACTGGGTCAACGATTTCAACAGCCGCATTTCCGCCGGCTCCCTGCTGGATGGGTTCAATGCCATCGGAAAAGGCGCAGATTACAGCGGCGTGATCGTGGACATCAAGGAGTCCCCCGACGGACTTATCTACCCCGAGGCAAACTGCCGGCTGACCAGCTACCTGCTGATGAAGAACATGATCTCCACCGCAAAGACCTCCGATCCCTCGGACACTTATCTGGTCTTTGATCTTGAGGCCATCGACTCCTACGCACCTTTTCATATGACCGATGAGGAGCGGGCAAACTTCGTTTCCCTGTTCAACTGGATCCCTCTGCACGGAGCATCCACACAGGACGAACACCTTGCGCTGATCCAGCAGGCCTGGAAGGATCGGGACATCCGGATCAACGGCAGCGGACTCTCCCTCATCACCGTGTATCTGCATTCTCCCTTTGACGATGCCCGATTTGTCGGTCATACAGGCGTCCTTGCAGAAACCGAAAACGGGCTGCTGTTCGTGGAGAAATACGGCCCGCAGACACCCTTTCAGGCAACCAAATTCAACAACCGCGAGGAGCTGAAACAATACCTCACCGGCAGAGCCGACCTGTACGGCGACGAAACGGAGCTTGCCCCCATCCTGATGGAAAACGGACTGCCGCTGTGACCCCCTGAATATCTGCAATGCACAGGATCCTGCCGATCCTGTGCATTTTTTCCAGAGTGATATTATCACAGAATTTTCCCGCCGTTCATGATAGGATCACACTCACAAAATATGATTGTGAGGTTTTTGATATCTATGGAAATCACAAGGAAACGGATCCGAAAAAAGGCTTTTGTCGCCGAAGATCTATGCGTAGCCTGCGGCTGCTGCGTAAAGGTATGTCCCACCGCAGCCATTTCTGTTGTCTTTGGCGCAATGGCTCAGGCAGACCCGGACAAATGCGTTGGCTGCGGAAAGTGCGCAAAGGAATGTCCCGCATCCGTCATCACGATCCGGGAGGTGGGCGCATGAAAAAGAAATGGTACGATTATCTTTGGATCGCATCCTTGAGCTATCTGATCCTTGGTTTCTTTAACATTCTGTTTGCATGGCTCGGGATGCTTTGCTTTGTGATCCCTCTGGTTATCGCCGCTGCCGGTCGGAACAAAAGCTACTGCAACCGCTACTGCGGACGGGGACAGCTGTTCCAGATCCTCGGCGGACGCTTTGGACTGTCCCGAAAGAAGGATATCCCCAACTGGATGAAGAGCAAAGCCTTCCGCTATGGCTTTCTGATCTTTTTCTTTGCCATGTTTTTCCAGATGCTCTGGATCACCTATCTGGTGTTCGCCGGAGCAGAAGATCTCAAGCAGGTCGTCACTCTGCTGTGGACATTCAAGCTGCCTTGGCACTGGGCATACCACGGCACCCTGCTGCATCCCGGTGTGGCACAGTTCGCCTTCGGATTTTACAGCGTGATGCTCACCTCCACCGTTCTCGGACTGATCACCATGGTGCTGTACAAGCCCAGATCCTGGTGCGTCTACTGCCCCATGGGCACCATGACCCAGCTGATCTGCAAAGCCCGCAATCACAGCCGGATCACAGCATCTCAAAATCAGCTGCCGTGACCCTGATGCCCAAAACAGGCTGCCGTTATTAAGCACGATCAAAGCGATCAACGGCCGAAAGAAATAAGCCTTCGAGCAACACGACCCACATAACAAAAGATCAGGATACTCTATCGTGTCCTGATCTTTTGTGTTTTCCGGCAGCTGTGCAAACTCTGTCGACTTTTTTCAGAAAATGTATGATAAAAAATCCACACATTCAAGGGTCTCTTCAATTTCGTCGGAATGATAGTATTTAAGGCATAATGATATCAAGTATCAGCATTTTGCACAAGAAAAGCCTGTCGAAATTAGGCGAACGATTTATGTTGCATTTTCGAAAAAAAGAATATATTCTAAGGATAATTCCTGAGGTAACAGGAAAAAATAAACTTTTTGAGGAGTTACAGCGCAATATGACCGGAAAAGAACTTGTATTGAAAGCCGTATTCGAAAAAGCCTTTAGCTTAATGGACAGCGCTATCGCTGAAAAATTGGCACACGACGAAACCTACCTCACTGATGAACGCGATTCCATCGAATTAGAGCAGAAATACGAATCGCTCTCTCTGTCGTCACCGCACAGGATGATCATCGAGGATTTCCACGCCTGCAACTGCAGCCGATTCTACCGAATGATCGAGCTTGCATACCAAGCAGGTGCCGAAACTGCCCTCAGCATCATTGAAAAGCAGGTTGCTCCATGTGCTACATAAAGAATTTGATCATCGCTCTCCCCCAATCGTCCCTGTGACAAAAGAAGGAACTGCACCCTGCGCGCAGTTCCTCTTTTTTGACTCAGTGCATGATCTGTCCATATGATCCGTCAAGCATGCGGAGCATTTCCCTCAGTCATCGGATGTTTCACAGTCATTTCCCTGAGAATTCATAAAATTTAAGTCTGCGAAAACCAAATTAGGTATTCACAATGCACAATTTTTCATGTATAATACACCCATTCTTTGGTAATAACGCAATGCCACCCTCCAATCGTAGGATATTCCCATTGTCGGTATTTTCGGGCTTTGCTACAATGATTACACAAATGGCGTTGCTCGCCAGGGATGATCAAAATCATACATTCTAAGAGGGACGGATGCCAAAAGCGCATACCTCCCCCGGATAAGGAGAATGCATTATGAACCCCAAAAAACACATTGCGCGACTTCTTGCCACGGTTATGACCGTATCCGCACTGGGTGCGGCACAGGCTCCTGCACACGCCTACGGCCCTGAAAATGTTGCCATTCAGGTTCAATCCGAAAAGACCCCTGTGAAGGGTGCAAAGCAGGTGGGTGCCAACATCGAAATGTCCATGATCAGCGACGACATGTGGAATGCCAATGGTCACTGGATGGCTCAGTCCTTCCGGGCAGGCCAGCTGAACATGATGCGCTGGGGCTATGACGCATGGGCATTTGACTGGGAGAAGGAGGTTCCCCTGTCCTCCAATCGCTATTGGGGCGGTCTGAACAGTCAGGATGCCGCAGGAACCTTCGGCCTGCAAGAGTTCATCCAATTCTGTAAGCAGGAAAACATCGTCCCCTTCGTGATGATCCCCATGGAATCTCTGGATACCTTCGGCGGTGAGGCCAGCGTGGAAAAGATCAAGGAGCTGACTGCCTCCATGGCAGCTTATATCGCGCAGCAGGGAATCGACCTGTGCTATTTTGACATGGGCAACGAGCCATGGAACAACGGTGCAAAATCCATCGCCAATGCCAAATATCTCGGCAGCCTGTTCCCGGAATTTCAGCAGATCGTAAAGAGCGCAAACCCCAACTTCAAGCTTGTTTTGCAGCGCGCTCCCGAAAACATCCTCTGGAACGGTTGGAACAAGGCTCTGGTTTCCGCAGCGAACGGAGCATTTGACGCCTATGATGACCACCGCTATTCCTTCTACGGATGGAACAAGTATTTTGACTATGACCGGGATGATATCCTGACCCCCGGCACCCCCATCGAAGGCAAAGAGGGTATACTGGGTGAGTGCAACATCGGCTGGACGCCCATCGAAAGTAACTGGGATGCCGGCCATACCCGGGATATGGGCGGCAGCATGGCTCTGCTCAACGCGATGCTGAACATGGTCGAGGACGGCCGCTACAACTATATCGTCAGCTGGCCTTCCCACTACCCAAGCGATGCCTCCATCGACGGCTGCCCCCAGAATTCCTTCGGTTGGTTCGATCTGGATGAATGGTATCTGCATGAGGATACCGTTCGGCTGACCGGCCCTGCCCTTGCCCACCAGATCCTGAACCAGAATGTACTGGAAAATCAGCTGAAAGCCTCCAGTGATGCAGAAAAAGTCCGCGTATTCGCCTTCACCAACGATGACGGGACAGATATGCGCGTGATCGTCCTGAACAAATGGGATCCCACCACTCTGACCATCCAAATCCCGGACGGGTTCAATTCGGTAAGTGCCATGATCCTGTCCGGCGAGAGCGTCTGGGATACCAAGCCTGAGTATAAGAGCCTGTTCAGTGGCAGCCAAGCCGTCACCGGCAGCAGCTACACCGGCAAGATCCCCGGCGAATGCGTCGTCGTTTACGAATTCTCTGCCGACCGCAGCGACACCACACCTCTTGCCCCCGAGCCCATGGCACCCGGGGATGGCGAAACCGGCATCGGCACCGCTCAGACCTTCGTCTGGTCTGAGGCAGCGCGCAGCGAGAACTACCACCTGACCGTTTCCGCCAACGCAGACCTCTCAGACCCCATCATCGACACGGATACCGGCTCTGCCTGCCGTTATCAGTCCTCTCGTGAGCTGCAGACCGGAACCACCTACTACTGGCAGGTCACATCCTCCAATCTTTCCGGAGCTGCCGCCAGCCCGATCCGGCAGTTCACCACCCTCGGGGAGCCTCCTGCCGTCGTTCCGGACGAGAATGCCGATACCTTCGTGTTCTACTCCGGTGACTCCACCGGCTCCACCCATTTCCGCATCCCCTTCCTGTGGAATACGGCAAACGGCAATCTGATTGCCGGAGCGGATGCCAATTTCGGCAGCGGCGGCGACTCCGCCGAGAACATCGATGTAGCATTCCGGCTGAAACCCAATGCAACTCAGTTCGGTGCCGCTGACGGCTGGGAAAACGGCTTTGTGCCGGATGCCCTGCACATGACGGACTATGCAGACGAGGATGGCTACCGCCAGAAATCCGCCTCCTTTATCGACGGCGTGATCCTGCAGGATACCATGAACAGCGGACGCACTCTGCTGCTGGTGGATGCCTTTGCGTGGAACGGCGGACTGTTTCAGCATCTCGCCGATGCCTCCGGCGGCACGCAGGTGCGCAATGTTGCCAAGGGTGACGGTTTCTGCACCATTGACGGTCAGAAATATCTGCTGCTCTCCAGTCAGAATATCAAGGGCGACGGCAACGGCAAAACCGGAAACATCAACAACAACACCGACCGCACCAAATTCGATTATGCCGCCGATATCTACGGCGCACCGGACGAAACCGGTCACTATCCCATCTATCGCCTGAACGGCACCCCACAGGGCTATTCCGCCTTCACCTCAAGTGTGGATGACAGCAATCTATCCTTGGGTGAAAAATCCGAATTCTCCCTGACACGGGATTATGAGCTGTGCAAAGACGGCGAATTGCTCACCGTTCAGCAGAAAAGCGGCGCAGACGAAACCCCCGGGCAGTCCGTCCCCATGCGGATCTTCTACGAGGACTC
>JARHYV010000210.1 GCA_029258495.1 Faecousia sp.
CTGCCGGCGTGACTCTGGGCGTCTGGGCAAGCAACATCTCCGATCTGTA
Organism: Faecousia sp.; assembly: GCA_029258495.1. Lineage (GTDB taxonomy): Bacteria > Bacillota > Clostridia > Oscillospirales > Oscillospiraceae > Faecousia. Next base: position 50 of record JARHYV010000210.1, read on the forward strand.
CGACACCGTGAAGAATCTGGAAGGCAAGGGCAACAAGAACCTGATCCTGGATGTCACCGCTGCTACCGCTAAGGAGACTCTTGCAAATGCAGTCAATGTCCGCCGTACCGCTCTGAAGGATGGCGACCGTACCTTCGGCTACCCCTCCATCGTGAACCTGACCCGTTTCGCAAAGAACGACGAGCATCTGCAGACTGCATATGCTACCATGTTCGTTGAGAAGTACGGCTCCATCATCGTGATGGATCAGATGTCCTACGCTCAGGCTCTGCCTCTGTACGGCCTGCGCCAGAACATCTTCACCGATCCTCAGAAACCCATGAAGGTCGAGGCTAAGATCTACCCCATCAACGGCGCTGACGAGAATTCTCCCTGCTGCCTGACCGTTGACTTTGCACTGACCTACTTCCTGGTTTCCGGCGAGCTGGAGCGTTCTAACGCACCTGTGAACCTGCTGATCACCGACGCATCCGGCATGTCTGTTCTGACTGCATGGGCTGCCGGCAAGTTCTCTTCCACCACCGTCAAGAAGTTCTTTGATGAGAACGATCTGGAGAACAAGATCAAGAACCGTACCCTGATCATCCCCGGCAAGGTTGCCGTTATGAAGGGTGAGATCCAGGAGAAACTGCCCAACTGGAATGTTGTTGTCGGTCCTCTGGAAGCTGTTCAGCTGCCGAAGTACATCAAGGACAAGGAGTACGAGGCTGCTGCCGCTGCCGCTGCTGCCGAGTCTGCTGCCAAGGCTGCTGCTGCCGGTGCAGCAGAGGAAGTCAAGGAGCTGTCCTTCGACGAGCTGCTGGAAACCAAGGTTCCTGCAATCGAAGTGGTCGACATGGGCGTCAAGTACAAGGGTCACAACCCCGAGTCCAAGACCTTCGTCACCATCGGCGAGCGCATCCACTGCATCTCTCCGGCAATCCGCAAGGCTATGGACGAGCGCGATCCCGCTCCCATCCTGAAGCGTGCCGCTGAGCAGATCGCTGCCGGCGCTACCTATCTGGATGTCAACATCGGACCTGCTGAGAAGGACGGTCCCGAGCGTATGATGTGGGCTGTCAAGCTGCTGCAGGAGAACTTCAACAATGTGCCTCTGGCTCTGGATACCGCAAACAAGCGTGCTATCGAGGCCGGTATCAAGGTCTACAACCGCACCAACGGCAAGCCCATTGTCAACTCCGCTGACGCAGGCTCCCGTATCTCCAACATCGATCTGGCTGCTGCCAACGATGCGATCTGTATTGCCCTGTGTTCTGCCGACGGCATTGCAAAGGACAACGAAGAGCGCATGAAGCACTGCCACAACATGCTCGAGCGCGGCATGTCTCTGGGCATGGCATCCGATGACCTGTGGTTCGATCCCCTGTTCCTGGTCGTCAAGGGCATGCAGGACAAGCAGATGGATGTTCTGAACGCAATCAAGATGTTTGCTGACGAAG
>JARHYV010000102.1 GCA_029258495.1 Faecousia sp.
CGGTGTCCTATTGAATAGCAGCTGCCGTTGCATTCGCACAGGCGGCTACTTTTGTGAGTATACCACTAAAGAAGGTGATTGAAAAGAGGCTTTTGCAGTAAAATCAACAAAAGCCGGGAAAAGCAAAATGCTTTTCCCGGCTGAGATGATACGGAGTTTCCTCGAGGTGTTGCCGATCAGCGGTTGGACAGCAGAGCCTCGATCTTTTTGATGGGGTCGCAGATGGAGCTGACGGAGATATCGTGGTTGATGGCAGCAACGAAGTAAGCGGTGTACTTGGAGCAGTCCACATCCAGATACCAGTCCCGTTTCAGCAGCTCGGGGGTGCGGTAGGTCAGATTGGTGCCCACAACGGCAGTCAGCACGCCTTCTTCCACGGCGGCATCGAACTTATCAAGACCGCTGGTGAACAGGGGGAAGGTGGCATTTGCGATGATGTGCTTTGCGCCGCGCTTTTTCAGCTCACGGGCAACCTCCAGCATGCTCTCGCCGGAGGCAATGATGTCGTCAGCGATGAAGACGGTCTTGCCCTCTACGCTCTCGCCCAGATACTCATGGGCAACGATGGGGTTGCGGCCGTTTACCACACGGGTGTAGTCGCGGCGCTTGTAGAACATACCCAGATTACAGCCCAGAACGCTGGAGAAGTACATGTTGCGGTTGATGGCGCCTTCGTCGGGGCTGATGACCATGAAGTGATCCTTGTCGAAATTCAGCTCGGGCATATTCTTGAGCAGGGTCTTCAGCACCTGATATGTGGGCATGACATTGTCAAAGCTCATCAGGGGGACTGCGCTCATCATGCGGGGGTCATGTGCGTCGAATGTGATGATGTTAGCAACACCCATTGCCTGCAATTCCTGCAGAGCAACGGCGCAGTCCAGACTCTCACGGGCAATGCGTCTGTGCTGGCGGCCGCCATAGAGGCTGGGCATGATCACAGTGACACGGTGGGCGCGACCTGCAACGGCCTGAATCAGACGCTTCAGGTTTGCGAAATGGTCATCCGGAGACATGTAGTTGACATGACCGAACAGATTATAGGTCAGGCTGTAATTGCCGGGATCCACAACAAGGAAAATATCGTCGCCGCGGACAGATGCCTTCACCAGACCCTTGGCGTCGCCGCTCTGGAAACGGGGGCAGTCACAGGGGATGATATAGGTATCCTTGTTGATGCCGATCTCCTTAGACCATGCAACCAGATGGTTGTCGATGAGCTGAGTAAATTCCTCAGCACCGGGGCAGGCAATCAGACCCAGATCAGCGACCTGGCTATCCGGATTGAAAAAGCTGGACGGTTTTGCGCTGTTGTTAGACATAGTTATTGTCTCCTCCATCATGTTTCAAATCAATATATCATATGTAAATAAATAGGGAAAAATGTGTATGATACACGCAATCAGTTTTATTGTAACACATTTTTTCGGAAGTTCTACTGAAATTTCACATTTATTTTACATTTTTCGCGCTTTGTCAATGATGAGGTAATTTTGTGGGATGGAACTGGTAAATTTGCTGATTGTTTGGCGGCGGAAGAAAAAAATCAGCGTCTGCCTTTCCGTTTGGCAGACGCTGACAGCGCGTTAAACACGTTCTTCCCAGGGGATATAGGGCTGCTCGGGCTTTACATTGATGTAGGACGGGCGGATGATCTTGCCCGCATTCTGGATCTCCTCGATCCGGTGTGCGCTCCAGCCGGCGATGCGGGATACGGCAAACAGCGGTGTGAACAATTCGCACGGCAGGTTCAGCATCCGATAGATCAGACCGGAGTAGAAGTCGATATTGGCACTGACACCCTTGTAGATCTTCCGCTTTTCGGTGATGACCTGTGGTGCGATCTCGGCCACGGTGCAGTAGAGCTTGTATTCCTCCTGAAATCCCTTCTCGATGGAGAGGGACTCGGCGCACTCCATCAGAATGTCCGCTCTGGGGTCCGAGAGGGAATAGACGGCATGACCGAAACCATAGATCAGACCGGCATGGTCAAACTCCTGCCCGTCCAGCAGCCGTGCCAGATAATTCCGGATGGCACCCTCGTCATTGGTATCGATGGTGTTTTTCATATCGTCGAGCATCTGCACGACCTTGATGTTTGCACCGCCGTGCCGCGGGCCCTTCAGCGAGCCCAGTGCTGCGGAGATGGCGGAATAGGTATCCGTCCCGGAAGAGGATACCACATGGGTGGTAAAGGTGGAGTTGTTGCCGCCGCCGTGCTCGGCATGCAGAACCAGAGCCAGATCCAGGATCTTTGCCTCCAAGGGGGTGAAGGAGCCGTCCTCCCGGAGCAGGTGCAGCAGATTTTCTGCGGTGGAATACTCGGGCTTTGGCAGATGGATAAACAGGCTCTTGGACTGGTGGTAGTGCTGATAGGACTGATAGCTGTATACAGCAAGCATGGGGAAGACGGAAATGAGCTGCATGCACTGGCGCAGGACATTGGGGATGGAGATATCGTCGGGATTTTCGTCGTAAGTATACAGAGCCAGAACGCATCGGGACAGGATGTTCATCATGTCCTTTCCGGGGGCTTTCAGGATCATGTCCCGGACGAAGGAATTGGGCAGGCTCCGGAAGTCGGACAGCTCCTGCCGGAACAGGGACAGCTGATGGGGCGTGGGCAGCTCGGAGAACAGGAGCAGATAGATCGTTTCTTCAAATCCAAAGCGGTCGGAATGCAGGAAACCATCTACAAGATTGCGGATGTTGATGCCACGGTAGTACAGCTGTCCTGCGCAGGGATGGGATTGTCCATTTTCGTCGATCTGCTTTGCTTTGATGTGGGATACTTCCGTCAGACCGGTAACGACACCATTGCCGTCCAGATCACGAAGACCTCGGAAAACTTTGTGTTCACGGTACATCTCCGGCTGAATATGGTTGTTGCGGGTGGAAAGGTCGGCCATATTTTGGATGTATGGGGTGATTTCGGAAAACAGCTGTTTCATGGTGGGTACCTCCTTCGGAAAAAATAAAAAGATTAAGGACATTATAAAGCAAATGCGAAAGATACGCAATCATTTTTATGTTATGAAAATATGAATTTTTCTGAAAAATGAAGGATTTTCAAATTGTAATTGCAAAATGATAAAAAATCACCGCAGCGAACAGCTGTCACTGCGGTGGTGGATGTTATTTTTCCAAATAGCTCTCTCTGCTTTTCAGGATCCTGCCGATCATCACAAGATACATGGGGATGGATACGGCAACTGCAAACACATCGGAAATGGGCTGCGCATAGAAGATCTTGGATGCGTCCGTGAGGACGGGAATGGCAAAGACGGCGATGAAGTACACGGTCTTTCGCCAGAAGGACAGGGGCAGCGACATCTGGATCTGCCCCATACCGGTGAACCCGTCGACAATGGCATACTGCACGCCCAACGGAACTGCCGTGATGGTGCAGATGCGGATGGCTTGGCAGGCCTGAGCATTCAGAACCTCGTCGCCGGTAAACAGCGAAACGAAAGCAGGGCCTGCCACCCGAGCCAGTACGAACAGGATGGCGGTGTAGGCGATGCACAGACCCACAATGTATTTCTGCGCCTGAATAACCCGCTGAGAATGGCCTGCACCATAGTTGTAGCTGAGGATGCACTGGGTTCCGCCGCTGATGCCGCCGAGGGGCATGGTAAGAACCAGCATGAAACTCTGGACGATGGTGTTGACCGTGATCAGCACATCGCCCTGATCGCCGCCGTATTTTTGCAGCAGAGCATTCATGGCGATGATCATGATATTGTCCGCGGCAATGATGGCAAAGGGAGTCAGACCCATTTGCAGGACACGGAGCATGGTCTTTCCGCTGTAACCGCCGAAGGAGATCCGGATGTGTGCCTTGCGGAACAGGAAGGTCAGCACGAATGCAGCACTTGCCGCCTGACTGATGACGGTGGCCAGTGCGGCACCCCGGACACCCATCCGGAAGACATAGATGAATACAGGATCCAGTATGATGTTCAGCACGGCACCCAGAATGACGGAGCACATGCCGACCTTGGCATATCCTTGGGCGATGATGAATTGGTACATGCCCACCGACAGCAGGGAAAAGATCGTGCCGCTGATGTAGATGGTGAAATAGGCCTGAGCGTACGGATAGGTGATGTCACTGGCACCGAACAGACGCAGCATCGGCTCCTTCAGCGCAAGCACCAGAACCGTGACTGCCACGGCAATACCGCACAGCAGCACAAAGCAGTTGGCGAGGATGTGCGAGGCTTTTTCCTGTTTTCCTTCGCCGAGGGCAATGCCCATCAGCGGGGTGCCGCCGATGCCTACCAGAAATGCAAAGGCACCGACCATGGTGACAATGGGGCCGCACACACCGACACCTGCCAGAGAAAGGTCGCCGTTTCTGGGAATGTTGCCCACGAACATCCGATCCACGATGCTGTACAGCACGCTGACGAACTGGGCCAGCATACTGGGGATCGCGATGCGAAAAACCAGTCGTGAGATCGGCTCACGACCCAAATCATTTTCCATTTTCATATCTGATCTTCTTACTCCCTCAAATAATAACCGATTGGATATTATACACGCACTGCCGGAAAAATCAAGGGTAAAACGGGAATTTTGAGGGGTTCGGCGGTTTATGCAGGAAAACCAGTGGAGAGATGGGACGGCAGCCGGAAGGGGATGGATGACGCACAAGCGGTGGGGGCATCAGACCTGCCGATTTAGCACCCGGTATACATAATCCATATCCAGACCGCCCCGAACGGCATCCGCCAGCTTGTCATACTGCTTATTTTTATATTCCCGCAGGTCAAAGCTCCCGATGGACTCAAAATCGATCCCTTTTTGGCGGCATAGAGCCTGAATGATGGTGTCAGCGACATTGGGGGCATCAAAGACCCCGTGAATATAGCTGCCATAGACATTCCGGCTGTTGATCACCGGAGGCAGAACCTCCGTGCTCCTGCCCATGTGGATCTCATAGCCTGTGTAGGGGATCCCGTTCAGTCCGGACAGCATGCCCTCGACTTGATGGAACTGTCCTGTGACCTGCGTCTGGACTTTTTCCCCACGGAAGACCGTGTCCATATCCAGAAGTCCCAGTCCGGCGATCTCGGTCACGCCGGCAGCCTCTACCTGATCCGGGTCGGAAATATGTTTTCCCAACATCTGGTATCCGCCGCAGATGCCGAATACAAGGGTTCCGGATGCGGCTGCTTTCTGGATGGCATTTTCCAGTCCGCTCTGGCGGAGCCACTGCAGATCCCCGATGGTGCTCTTGGTGCCGGGCAGGAAGATCAGGTCGGGATCGTGCAGATCCGCCACCTTGTCTACATACCGCAGCGATACATTTGCAAAGCGTTCAAAGGGGCTGAAATCCGTAAAGTTGGAGATGCGGGGCAGGCGGATCACGGCGACATCCAGAAGTTTCCTGCTCTGTGGGCAGTAAAAACGCTGGGACAGGCTGTCTTCCTCGTCGATATCCACATGGGTATAGGGGACAACACCGGCAACCGGCACGCCGCACAGCTCCTCCAACATGTCAAGACCCGGCTCCAGGATTGCCCGATCTCCTCGGAATTTGTTGACGATGGTGCCCTTGACCCTTGCACGCTCCTGGGGTGTGAGCAGGGCAACCGTTCCGTAGAGCTGTGCGAACACGCCGCCTCGGTCGATGTCACCCACAAGCAGCACCGGCGCATCCACCAGTTCGGCAAAGCCCATGTTCACGATATCATCCTGCCGGAGATTGATCTCCGCCGGAGAACCGGCACCCTCGATGACGATGATATCGTTTTCGGCGGCAAGGGAGTCATAAGCCTGCATGATATCGGGGATGTATTTCCGCTTGTTTTTGCTGTATTCCATGGCGCGCATATTGCCCTGAGCAATGCCGTTGACAATGACCTGCGCGCCTACATCCGTGGTGGGCTTGAGGAGAATGGGGTTCATGCGCACATCGGGGGCGATCCCTGCGGCCTCCGCCTGAACCACCTGAGCCCGACCCATTTCGCCTCCGGCCTCTGTGATGAAGGAATTCAGCGCCATGTTCTGGCTCTTGAAGGGGGCAACCCGGTAGCCGTCCTGCTTGAAGATCCGGCACAAACCGGCACACAGCAGACTTTTCCCGGCATTGGACATGGTGCCTTGGATCATAATGTTTTTTGCCATAGTGACTCCTTTTCTGCGATTTCCGCGATGGCACGGATCAGTGTTTCGTTTTCGTGATGGAGCCGGACAGCAATCCGGTACCAGCCGCTGCCGAGTCCGTGATAATTGTCACAGCTGCGAATGGCGATGCCTTGCGCTTTCAGCCGGGCATGCAGCTGCTCCGGGCCGTGAAACAGCAGGAAATTGGCTTGTGACGGGCACACCCAAAAGCCAAAGTCCTCCAACTGCTGCCTCAGCCATGCCCGTTCCTGACGGACAAGGGCTCTGGTGCTTTGCAGAAAGGGCTGCTCCTGCAAGGCGGCAATGCCTGCCGCCTGAGCCAGACTGGACACATTCCACGGCTGCACCCCGGCAGCCATGTCTGCAAGCAGCTTGTAGTCGGCGCTCATGCAGTAGCCCAGTCGGATCCCTGCCATGCCGTAGCTTTTGGTGAAGGCTTTCAGGATGAACAGCTGGGGAGCGGAGCAGAGCCAGGACTTCATACTCTCACCGCTGTCGGTCAAATCGAGGAAGCACTCATCCACGAACAGCCGGATATCCAGTGCCTGACAAAGACGCAGGATCTGCTCCAAAAGAGCGGAAGGGATGGTTCGTCCGGTGGGATTGTTGGGATTGCACAGAAAAACCGCCTGAGGCTGCTGCCTTTGCAGATACGCAAGAAATCCCTCGTCAAGAGCAAAGTCTGACTCCTTGGAAAGGGGATACCGCCGGATCTGACAGCCCACACGCTGCAATCCCAATGCATACTCGGAAAAGGTCGGCGCAAGCTCCACGGCAAGGGTGGGAGCGGCAGCCTGACAATAGCTGTAGATCAGCTCCGCAGCACCGTTGCCGCAGAGGATGTACGATTCGGGAACCTGCTCGAATTGAGCGATGGCATGCACCAGTGACCGGCAATGGGCATCCGGATAGCGATGCATGTCCGGCAGGGCTGCCCCAACGGCACGGATAATGCCCGCAGGTGTGCCGAAGGGGTTGGTATTGGCGGAAAAATCCAGTGTGACCGGCTCGGAGTAAATGTCGCCGCCATGGGGATTTTTGGTTTGATAGAGCATTAAACGACCCCCAGAATGAAAATTTTGACCCCGGTGAAGACGATCAGCGAGAGGATCGCCGTTGCATACAGCAATCGGCAGGAACGGGGAATATCATCGAATTCGATGGGGCGAAGTTCATCGCCGATGAACTTTTTCCGGTGCATCACCCCGTGATACCATGCGTCCCCTGCCAGTTGGAGTCCCAGAAGACCAGCGCAGACGGACTCGGTCTGGGCAGAGTTGGGGCTTGCGTGGTTGAACCGATCCCGCCGGAAGATCTTCCAACCGTTTTTGACATCCAGTTTCAGGATCCAGCCGGCGGCAAGCATGAGCAGTGCCGACAGCCGT
>JARHYV010000113.1 GCA_029258495.1 Faecousia sp.
GATGGTCAGCCCAAGCCCGAGTCCGTGCCGGGCATCTTCGATACCCGGCTCTCTTAAAAAACGCTCAAATGGCAGCAGGGCGCTTGCTGATTCAAAGCCGGTACCAGAATCAGTAACTGTCAGATAAAGCGTATTGTGGCGGCGCGTCAGCCGTGCATGGATGAATCCCCCTGACTGGGTGTATTTCAGCGAGTTGGAGAGAAGGTTATAGATCGCCCGCTCCAATCGCTGGCTGTCGATGAGAGAATAGATGCTTGTGGGCAGGTTTTCAAATTCCAGAGAGACCCCGACCTGACAGCAGTATTCACAGACCTGATCGAACAGCTCCTGCATGACAGCAGGAACATCTCGCAGTTCCATTTGTGCGGATGCCTGTGAGCCGGCATCGGACATGTTATTGACCATCCGAAGGATCTGGTACAGCCGTCGGTTCATCCGTGCCAGCATGTCCATTGTTTCCTGATTTCCCTCCAATGCATTTGGCAGGTAATCAGAAATAGCCATGATGCAGTTCAGCGGCTCGCGAAACTCTTTGGCGGCAAGAGCCAATGTTTGCAGCTGGGTGTCTGAGCCGGTGTTGAGTGTAAAAATGTGGTAATCTCCGATCACGGTAACGGAGGCCTCATATGATGTGTTCTCAATCGTTACGCTGAGGTATAGACAACCTTGGGAAAAATCAGCGTATTCTTCAGCACCGACACGGATCAAGGGTCTAATGGCTTGTCCTGTGGGGACAAGGTGGGCAGCAGCTGCGGAATTGGCATGAACGATCAGACCATCAAGGACGCAAAAAGCGGGGCGTTCCATCAGTTCCAGCATTTGCTCAACATTTGTCTGTGCATCCATGGTGATACCTCCTTTGGCATTAGTATGCTCGATTCCAAAAAATTATTGCATCGACAAAAATCAACATATTCATCATTGATGCTATATTACATGAGTTACAGATAAAAGGCAAGTCTATAATCAAACAGAGGTGAGAGAATGTCCGTTCACAATGACCACAGACAGCGTGTGAAGGCGCGTTTTCGAAAGGAAGGTCTGGATAGTTTTGAAGAAATCCATGTTCTGGAACTACTCCTATTTTATTGTATTCCCCGTAAAGATACCAATCCGCTGGCGCACGCCCTTCTGGAGCGATTTGGCTCGCTGACAGCGGTGCTGGAGGCCCCTGCAGAGGAGCTTGAAAAGATCCCGGGCGTCGGCGAGCATGCCGCAACTCTGCTCAGCCTGATTATGGAGATCTCCAGATATTACCTGGTGAGCAAATCGACAAACCTGAAGATCCTGAAAACAACTCAGGAATGTGGTGCCTATCTGACTCCCTTTTTTGTGGGACATCGAGACGAAGTTGTATATTTGCTGTGCCTCGACGGAAAGTGCAAGGTCATTTGCTGCAAGGAAGTTGGCAGAGGCAGCGTGAACTCTGCAAATGTGTCCATTCGGCGGATCGTGGAGGTCGCACTGGGGGTGAATGCAACCACCGTTGTGCTGGCGCATAACCATCCCAGTGGAATTGCGGTGCCGTCGCAAGAGGATATTTTGACCACCAAGAGGCTTGCAACGGCGCTTGACGGTGTGGATATCCTTCTGGCAGACCACATCGTTGTGGCGGACGATGACTATGTTTCTCTGGCGGAGTCCAACCTGTACCGTCCGGAGGAGTGCCATATGATCGTGTAAGGAGGAAATCAATGGATCGGTTTGAACTTGTTTCGGATTACTCGCTCTCCGGTGATCAGCCGGAGGCAGTTCAAGGGTTGGTCAATGGTGTAAACTGGGGGCTGCATGAGCAGACCCTGTTGGGTGTTACCGGTTCCGGCAAGACCTTTACCATGGCATCGGTGATTGAAAAGCTGAACAGACCCACCTTGGTGTTGGCGCACAATAAGACACTGGCGGCACAGCTGTGCTCGGAGTTTCGGGAGTTCTTTCCGAACAATGCAG
>JARHYV010000342.1 GCA_029258495.1 Faecousia sp.
GCAGGGGAAGAAACCAGCCATGTACATACCGACAGACCAGTTAACAGGGTTGCCGTTGGCCATGACACCGCCCTCGGTCAGAGCGCCCCAGTAAGCAGTCAGGTCGCCCATGCCGATGGTATCGAACCAGAATACATTGTTCAGAGCGTGATGCAGACCGGTGGGGATCAGCAGACGGTTCAGGAAAGCGTACAGACCAACGCCAAATACGCCCATGCCCTTGATGCCGTTGCCGATTGCAACCAGACCACCGAAAATGACAGGCCAGATAAACATCAGGATCGCTGCGACGACGATGGAAACAACACCGGTCACGATCGCAACGGAACGCTTGCCGGAGAAGAATGCCAGTACATCAGGCAGCTTGGTATCTTTGAATTTGTTGTAGCAACCAGCACCGATAATGCCGCACAGGATACCGATGAAGGGGTTGGCGATCTTGTCGAATGCTACCTTGGTAGCGGTGCTGACCAGAGAGCCATCTGCACCAAACTCAAACATGCCGGGGTTGATAACGGAAACAACACCGGTGGACAGCAGGTTGGTGATCATCAGCCAGCTGACCAGACCGGCCAGACCGGCAGTGCCGTCGTTGTCCTTAGCCAGACCGACTGCAACACCGATGGCGAACAGCAGAGCCATGTTATCGATCAAAGCACCGCCGGCCTTGACCAGGAAAAAGCCGAGGGAGTACACGAAACCGGAAGTGGCATAGCCACCCAGTGCGATTGCCTCGGGAGTCATCATAATTGCAGGGGCAATGGCATAGCCCAGACCCATCAAAATACCGCAGATGGGCAGAATTGCTACGGGAAGGAACAGAGCCTTTCCGAGCCTCTGAAGATATCTCATCATTAGAATTATTCCTCCTTAATTCTCTTTGCCGTTTATACAAGACCGCCGGCCCACAGCGGTCGTTGTGGCCATAGTCAGTTGTTGGGACAAAAGCCCCAAGGGTGACCGGATATTTGGTCGGGAAATTACAGATTTGCCTCCAGGAAAGCCTTCAGCTCAGCAGCGGCCTTCTCTTCGTCGGCACCGTCGCAGGTGACAGTCAGTTCCATGCCCTGCTTAGCAGCCAGACGCATGACAGCCATCAGACGCTTTGCATCAGCCTTGCCGGTGGGAGCAGTCAGGGTGACGGAGCAGGCATAGCCGGCCACAGCCTTGACCAGCATTCCTGCAGGACGGGCGTGCAGACCCAGGGGATCGTTGATCACATGTGTAAATTCTTTCATTTGTTTATACCTCACTTTCGCATACGAGCTTTCTGGTTTCCAGCACGCGGCCGGGAGCCATGCTGAGCTCGGTGTAGCCCATTTTCAGGAATGTTTCGGTGAGCTTGGGATCGGCACCCAATTCACCGCAGATGCCGGCCCAAATACCGGCCTCGTTTGCGGATTTTGCAATATGTCCCAGCAGAGCCATCAGAGCAGGGTGGTAGGGATCATAAAAATCGCCCAGTTTTGCGTTCTGACGATCAACCGCCAAGGTGTACTGAGTCAAGTCGTTGGTGCCGACGCTGAAGAAGGCGGCCTCCTTGGCCAGCTCATGGGCGAGGACGGCAGCTGCCGGAGTTTCGACCATGACACCGATGGGGACTTCCTTTGCGGGGATGCCCTCGGCAATCAATTCCTCTCGGATCTGAGCGCACAGAGCCTTAGCCTTTTTCAGCTCCCAGACGGATGCGACCATGGGGAACATGATGCTCAGATTTCCAAAAACGCTTGCGCGGTAGATGGCACGCAGCTGAGGACGGAAGATCTCTTCTCGGGTCAGGCAGATACGCAGCCCACGAAGACCCAGTGCGGGATTTTCTTCATGCTCAAGACCCATGTAGGATACCTGCTT
>JARHYV010000353.1 GCA_029258495.1 Faecousia sp.
TAGACCGTCGTTGCCGCAATGCCCGTACACAGGTAGACAATGATCAGCGTGCCGCGGAAATTGTGCAGGTTCAGCTTGACCATCATCATATAAAGGGGGGCCAGCAGCATCACGCCGGGCAGACCCAGTGAGATGGAGAAGATCATCTGGAAGATGCGGCGCCCCTTAAAGACGAACTTGGAGATAACAAAAGCAGCAGGTGCGCAGAAGAAGATCAGGCCTGCGCAGGCAACCGTAGTATACAGCACACTGTTATAAAAATAATCCATGATGTGGTATCTGTCAATGACTGTTTTATAGCCGGTGAGATCAAATCCCTTGCTCATCAGATGATTCTGGAAGATATCCTTTGTGGGAGTAAAGGATGCGGCGATGACCCATGCAAACAGTGCCACCGTCAGAAAGCACCAGCACAGGATCATCACTTTTCCGAAAAAGTGAAATCCCTTTGCGGTTCTGCCGATCACGCGGCCGGAAGGGGACTCGTTATGGTGGAATTTATGTTTCTTCATGGCTGCACCTCCTAGATTTCGTACTTTTCCTTGGGGAAGACCAGATTGATCACCGCCAGAGCGACCACGGTCACGATGCAAAGGACGACACCGATGGCGGCGCCCATGCCCACATTGGTATTTCCTGCAACCGCATTGGTGCTGATGGAGGTACCGAAGATCTGATCATACATATAGCTTGCCGGTGTGATGGTGGTGGGATCGGAGGGCACCACGCTGAACACCCGAGACCACAGGAAGAAACCGATACAGCCGATCACCCAGAAGGTGACCTGCGTCTTGATGTTATCCATGATCAGCGGAAGGGTCACACTGAAAAATGCCTTGCCATCCGTTGCGCCGTCAATGAATGCCGCATCGTAAAGATCATCCGGGATCTTCTTCATTGCTGCCATATACACCAGCATGTTGCCGCCGATGCTGCAAAATACGAAAGCGATGACCATAGACCAGAACGCATACTGGGTGCTCGTCCACGGGATGTTGGACAGCTTTTCCAAACCAACCGCGTCAAAGATGGTCTTCAGCAGACCGTAGCGGTTGTTATAAACATACTGCGTCCACACGGTGATCATAGCCACCGGGGTGATGACCGTGGGCAGGTAGATCACATTTCTCCAGAAATTTCCCATGCGCATGCCCTTGTGCAGAACCCACGCAAAGAATATGGAGATGGTGAATACCAGCAGACCGCCCACCGCAAAGATCAGGAACATGTTCCGGATGGACACATGGAACAGCTGCCTGTTGAACAGATCCTGATAGTTGTAAAGCCCTACAAATTCCCATGTATCCCGGGCTGCACTGATGTCAGACACCTTGAAAAAGGACATCTGGATCGTGCGCGTCACCGGATACAGGTACGCAAACACAAACGCAAATACGACGGGTGCCAGAAACACCACATACATCCTACGCAAACCTTTTTTCATGCATTTATCCTCGTTTCCCGCTTTTCAGCGCGATTTCTGACAAAAAATGGATGCCACCCCATAATTGTTTCAGGGCGGCATCCATCGGTTTCACTCACAAAAAGCGCCAGCAGATATCAGTATTTAGATGCCTCGCTGGTCAGAACAGAAACAGCCTTGTCGGCAGTAGTCTGCTTCGTCAAAACCTTGTTCATCTCGATTGTAAATACAGCACTTACAAATTCACTTGACAGATCGCAGTTCAGACCGGAAACCTTGTCGGCAGCTCCGATCACATCGGTGCACTCTGCACGAGGGCCGGTCCACTCGGAACCGACGGTTGCAGGAGCGCCGCCCAGCTCTGCCAGGAAGTCCTGAACTTCCTTGGAGATCACATAGCGGAGGAATTCCTTTGCAGCCTCGGGGTTCTGGGACTTGCTGTAAACTGCCAGAGGAATACCGCCTACGGAAGAATAGCCGGCCTTCTCTACGCCGCCTTCCACTTCAGGGAATGCGAAGAAACCCCAGGGGAAGTCTTCGCCGGCAGTATCTGCAACCTCAGAGGGCATCCAGCTTGCATTCAGATACATTGCAGCCTCGCCCAGTGCGAACTCCTGCTGACCGGCAGGATACTTGTTGGTTGCGGTCTGAGGGGACATGAAATCAGACAGTTTTTCCATCTGTGCGAAAGCCTGCTTGACTTCTTCGGACTGCCATGCCGGATCAGAGGCATTTGCGCTCATTGCGGCGATCTTGTCGCTGCCCACCAGACGGGCCAGATAGTTGTTGGGGATCAGGGTCATATAAGCATCGTCACAGGTGATAGAGTTGATGCCTGCTGCCTTCAGTTTCTCGCAGACTGCAACGAACTCGCTCCAGGTCTTGGGAGGCTCGGTAACGCCTGCCTGTGCAAACAGATCCTTGTTGTAGAAGAAACCGACGACCCAGGGGAACATCTGAACGCCGTAGTACTTATCCTTTGCCAGACCTGCCTGTACCTGCCCCTGCTCATTTGCACGGTTCAGCACCGGCAGAATGCTCTCGGCAACGGTGACATCCTTCTGGCCGTAAGCAGGCTCGTTCATCATATCTGTGATATCCAGATAACGCTCCGTGCTCATGCCGTAGCTGAAGTTGTCCAGAATATCGATCTGCTCGCCGCCTTCCAGCGCAGGGCCGACCAGATTCTGGTTGGAGCGGCCAGTCCACTGGATCTCGACTTCACATTCGGGGTAGTCCTTCATGAACATGTCGGCTGCCTTCTGGATCGCCTGAGCCTCGGGCTCGCCCTCGTTGAACATAGACCAGTAAACAACCTTACCGGAAAGCTGTTTCAGATCCTCTGCCGGAACACTGGATGCATTTGCACCCTGAGTGTCGCCCTTATCTGCATCATGATTCCCGGAACATCCTGCTGCCATGGTAAGCAATGTTGCCAGCACCAGCATCAGGGCCAATGTCTTTTTCATGTGTCTTCTCCTCCTTATTTTGTGAAAGAATGTTTACTTCCTTCTTTACAGGGCTCATTATACCAATGTTTCCCTATAATGTATTTGTCTTTTTCGGCGCATGTTTTGCCGGTTTTTATGAATACTTAAAATTTTTATGTACATTTTATGGCAAATTTACCAAATCAAGAAAGAAAATAACCGCCGATTATCACAAAATATAGATTATAGCAAACTTATTTTCCCTGCCGGCTCAAAATAAGTGCAAGCCAGTTTTTTACATATTCCATCCAGCAGGCATTGCGGCTCACCTCCGGCTGAAGATCTGCCGTTGTCAAGTCGGTAGCTGTGGACAGTCCGTGATCGCCGAACGGAAAAATATGCATTTCCACTGGAACATGATGCATTGTAAGTGCCTGTGCATAGATCAGGCTGTTGTACACCGGCACCACCTCATCCGCCGCTGTCTGCCACAGGAACGTGGGCGGAGTGTTCTGCGTTACCAATTTCTCGCAGGAGAACCGCTGCCGCTCCTGTTCGGAAAGCGGCATATGCCCCACAAGCCGTTCAAAGCTGCCCATATGCCCATGCTCAGGATCAGCCGTGATCACCGGGTAACCGAGGACGCAGGCCTGAACCCCTCTGCTGTTGGGGAACACCTCCCGGACTTCGGGAATATCGAAGGCATTTGCATAATGCGCCGCCAGATGTCCGCCGGCAGAAAAGCCCATGATCGCTACGCGCTCGGTATCACAATGCCACAGCTTTTCGTTGCGTGTGATCAACTCCATCACCGCAGCCACCTGCCGGATCTGGTTGGGGAAACCATTCGGCTCCACAGAGTAATTCAGCACAAAGACATTGTATCCCTCTGCAGCAAATTTCAGAGCGATAGGCTCTGCCTCCCGCTGACTGCAGAAACGATACCCGCCGCCGGGACAGATGATCAGACAGGGATGACTCCGCTCCTCCCAGTTCATTTCTGCCAGATTATCCGGCAGATAAGTCACAACAAAAGGATCTTGACCTGCCTCCCCCAAAAATGGGAATTCATCCTTCAAATGCAGTGTTTCGTGTTTCATAATATGATCTCCTTTCGATTGATTCCATTCTCAGATCCCTGCTGCCTGCAAAAAAGATTGCTGCCGGGATCCGCGGATATGATCCATCTGATCTCCGTGCCTTTCGCCGCACGGATACAGATTTTTTACTTTACCCACATTATATGCAATCCGTGTAGAGAAATCAATCCGTCCTTTCCTGTCGGACATCCATTGACGCACCGCTCAAAATATGATACGGTTTATTGCAATGAGTCCACAATACATCCGTGAAGATGGGAGTCGATCGTTCCATGATGCAAACCGAAATCGACCGGGATCTGACCACAGGCAGCGTCACCGGAACCATATTGCGTTTCGCCGGGCCAATGATCCTCGGAAATCTGCTGCAGCAATGCTATACCATCGCCGATACCCTGATCGTGGGCAAATATATCGGCATCGACGCACTGGCGGCGGTGGGATCGACCTATACTCTTGTGACCTTTCTGACCTCCATCATGATCGGTCTGTGCATGGGCAGCGGAGCCGTGTTCTCCATGTGCTACGGAGCAAAGCAGCAGCAAAAGCTCCACGAGAGCGTGGTGGTTTCCTTCCTGATCAACGGCTCGATCACCCTGCTGATCCAGATGCTCGCCCTCAGCCTCCTGTCCCCTACCCTGCGGCTGCTGAACACCCCCTCTGATGTCTGGGAGCTGGTTCGTCAATACTACCGGATCATCCTGCTGGGCATTTTCTTTGTATTCCTTTATAATCACTTCACCTTTCTGCTGCGGGCACTGGGAAATTCCTTCATCCCCCTGTGCTTTCTGGGGATCGCCGCCGCAGTCAATATCCTTCTGGATCTCGCTTTCATCATCTGTTTCCACTGGGGCATTCAGGGGGCTGCCTTTGCCACCATCCTCAGTCAAGGGATTTCCGGCATGGGTCTTGCCGCATATACTTGGGTCAAAAAGCCGGAGCTCCGCCCGGGAAGGCATCCTCTGCGCATCCTGCGCTCCAGTATCCGTGGGAAAACCCATCTGGAGATCCTGCATTATGCGCTGTCCGCCTGTGTACAGCAGTCGGTCATGAATTTCGGCATTCTGATGATCCAAGGACTGGTCAATCGGTTCGGAACCATGGTCATGGCTGCCTTTGCAGCAGCTGTCAAGATCGACTCCTTTGCCTATATGCCTGCGCAGG
>JARHYV010000340.1 GCA_029258495.1 Faecousia sp.
ATCTCAAAGTGACTTTAACGCGCATAACGGCACCTCCTTAAATATTGCCTCCCTGTATCACTTCGTCTAGTATAAAATTTAGTCGCGGCTTAACTACAAACGCCGCACCGAAGCTGAAAAAAGCGCAGAAAAAAAGCCCTTTTTCACAGGTAGGACAATCATATCATAGGGGGAGAGTGCTTGTCAACAATTTTTTCCTTTATTTTTTGTGGATTTTACAGTATAATGAGCGAAACCGAACATACGGGAATATAATGAGATCGAGAGGGATATATATCTATGAAACGGATCTTAGGAATTGACTACGGAGATGCCCGGACGGGGATTGCGATTTCCGATCTGCTGTGCAGCATTGTCGGATCCACGACGGTGATCCACAGCAGGAAACCGGAAAAGACACTGGAAGAGATATGCAGACTCGTAAAAGAGAACGAGGTCGGTGAAATTGTCATGGGACTGCCCCGGAACATGGATGGCACCGAAGGGACAAGGGCGCAGCTGTGCAGAGAGTTTGCGCAGATGGTTGAGGAGGCCACCGGACTGCCGGTGAAACTATGGGATGAGCGTCGCACCACGGTAGAGGCGCACAATATCCTATCTGAGCATAATTATCACGGCAAAAAGAGAAAAAACACTGTAGATGCCGTGGCAGCGTCCCTAATTCTGGAGGGCTACCTCAACTTCCGCGGACGGTAACAGATTTCGCGGATCCCACACACAATAAAGAAGATCCCGAAAAATTTTCGGAACAGATCCGTATCAAGCCCTTGGCTGACCATGTTCCCCAGAAACGCTCCGCACAGCCCCGTCAGCATGGGCGGCAGAGCGTTTTTTGCTTTTAGCTTGCCGTCCTTCCATCGGAATAGACAAGCAATCGATGCGCAGGGAATAAAAAACATCAGATTGATGATGCGGGCCTGCTCCTGAGCCATGCCGGAAATCATAGTGAGCCACAAAAGCAGAAGACTTCCACCGCCGATCCCAAGTCCCGAAAGAAAGCCCAGTATGGCACCCACCAAAACGGCGATCCAAAAAGAATTCAGCATAGATACCGGATCCCTCCCCATAAGATCATAACACCCAGTATGCGATGCAGCCAGATTGTGGGGATCTTTTTCCCGAACAGCCCCACCAAAACACCGCCTGCGGCACTGCCGAGCAGATAGGGAAGGGCGTCCTGCCATGGGAGCGATGCAGGGGAGCTGAGCCACAGGGAAAGTATGCTGACAGGCAGCATCACCGATACACAAGTTGGGAACAGTTCAGCCTCGCTGATACATCCGGTTATTTGTAATGCAGGGATGAGTATCATCCCTCCGGCACCGCCGAAGATGCCGTTTATAAATCCGGCTGCAAGCCCTGCAAGGCTTGCGATCCATAGGTATTTCTTATTAAAATGCATGAAAAACGCCTCCTGTGAAAGTTTTCCACAGGAGGCACTTGTTTATTCCTTGATCAGATCTAAGATGATATGACCGGCGATCATGAGTCCGGCAACACTGGGAACCCAGCTGACAGAGGCAGGGATGCTGCGTCTGCCGGGAGGCGGTGTTTCCAGAGGAATGGGGGAGATCGGCTCCTCCGGGGAGAAAAGTACGGTGTGGTGGTATACATTTCTGGCCCGAAGCTCCCGACGGATCACCCGAGCCAGAGGGCAGCCACTGGTCTTTGAGATATCCGTAACGGAAAACTGACTGGGATCCAGCTTATTTCCGGTCCCCAGTGCGCTGATGATGGGAATGTTCCGCTCTCTGGCATTCATGATCAGGCTGAGCTTGCAGGAAACGAGATCGATGCAGTCGGCAATATAGCTGTAATCAGTGTCGAAGAATTTCAGCTTGTCCTCTTCACAGTAAAGGGATGTGATGGCGCGTACATTGCAATCAGGATTGATATCCCGAACTCGTTCGGCCATGGCAAGGGCTTTGTATTGTCCGAGCGTGGAATGCAGGGCACACAGCTGCCGATTGATATTGCTCTCGCCCACGGTATCATTATCGATCAGGGTCAGATTGCCCACGCCTGCTCGAGCCAGTGCCTCGGCAGTGTAGCTG
Source organism: Faecousia sp. (assembly GCA_029258495.1). Taxonomy (GTDB): domain Bacteria; phylum Bacillota; class Clostridia; order Oscillospirales; family Oscillospiraceae; genus Faecousia. The sequence continues at coordinate 2,055 of JARHYV010000340.1, forward strand.
CCTACGCCGCCGATGCCGAAAACGGCAACATGAGCGTGTTTCAGACGGATCAGGGCATCTTCTCCCAGAGCCATTTCTTCACGGATAAACGGATGATTCATATAACGGATCCTTTCTAAAAAACAGGCCGCGAACGGATCGCGGCCTGTTTGCGGTGTGAATTACTTCTTGCCCAGCACCAAATCGGTCTTGACCTTAGAGGTGTTGACCAAGTTTACTGTGACATTTTCAGCAAGAGTTTCTTCCCATTTCTTCATATCGGCATTGCGCAGTTCGTTGGTGATCATGAAATCACGATAGGTGATATCAGTGTTTCCGACGAAGTACATAATATGCACACCATAATCAGACTCAACGATACCGGTGTCGCCGGGCTTGCGGGAGGAGTCAAAGCACCAGTCATTGAAGGAAGGAACCATCTGACCGGGGTAGACATTTTCGTACAGACCGCCGTTGCTCTTAGAACCTGTATCGGTGGACTTCTCGGCAGCCAGAGCTGCAAAGGCATCCTCGGTAGCATCGCCGCTGAGGAACTGGTTCAGCAGATCTTCGGCCTTTGCCTTGGTGGCAGCCTTTTCTTCGTCGGTGTAGGTTGTGGTGCCATTCTCACCCTGAGTACCGCCCTCATAAGGGAGCAGAATGTGACGTACATTCACCATGGGGAAGTTGTTGTCGGTAGAGCCGACAAAGTAGACCACATAGTAGCCGTTGGTCGTCTTGACGGTATTACCATCGGCATCGGTGGATTCGACTTCGTTTGCGATCATGGTCATATCGCCTTCGGTACGGCTTGCGTCGGTGACCCAGCCGCGGACAACTTCGTTGATTCTGGAATACAGAGCATGGTCAAAAGTGGTGCTCTTAGCCTGAGTTTCAGCGTTGATAGGCATGGATGCGATCGCAGCATCAAAATCTGCGATGGAATGGATGTCCTTTGCCAGCAGCTCTTCAGCAGCGCGCTTGCTTGCCTCCAGACCGGCGGCTTTTTCTTCATCGGAGTAGGTTACCTGATCGTCCTCACCTTTGGTGCCGCCCTCGTAGAAACGGGATGCAGGCACAAAGTAGGAATTGTAGGAATATGCGCTGTAAGCGTTGGGATTGTCACCCTCGGCTGCACGCAGGGCAGCGTCATCATAAGTCAGAGTTTCGCTGTACTTGGTGGCATATTCGCTGGCGATCATCTGGACTTCCATGTACTTGCGGTAGGTCTTTTCATTACAGCCCTGACCGTAGACTGCATTGATATAGCTGTTTGCATCAGGATAGCCATACAGCTTTGCGTATGCGCCCATATTATTGATGGTTGCATCGATCTGGGCAGCACCCTCTGCGGACAAGGTGTAGTTGTTGGCAACAGCCTCGTTATAAACTGCGTACACGGTCTTCATGGAATTCTGTGCGCTTTCCAGGAAATAATCAGCCCATGTTTTGTTGGTCTCGGGATCCTGGATCTGCTCGTCCAGAGGCTTGGTGGTATCGATGCCGGACAAAGCGGCATACTGACCAAACTGGCTCATGAACTGGTTCACGGAGTCCATATAATAGTGGTTCAATTCGGTAGCAGAGATCTTTGTGTCATTAACCGTTGCAGCAGTGGTTTTTCGCTCGATGATACCGCTGCGGGCGACTGTGGTAACGATCACGACACAGATCATCAAGGCAATTACAACTGCAAAGATGATCGTGTAGAGGCGGAGTTTCTTGGACTCTTTAGCCTCTTGCTTTTGCTTTTCGGTCATCTGGGCAACATAATGCTCATGACGAGCCTTTTTCTTTTCGGATGCGCTCATGGTTATCAATTCCTCTCGTTTGCATTGATCGTTATATGCCGTAGCCAGCATAGACCAAAACATTATATCCTAAAGGGGGGATTGTTGCAAGTATTAAAATGAATTTCTGCACAAAGTAAGGAGAAAGTTCACAAAAAAATAAAAAGTGCGGAGGAAAAACCTCCGCACTGCCCACTTTAGCCGTGTGCATCCGATGATGACCTGCACAAAATGGCAGGTGGGTTGCCGCTCTCAAGATCTTCGCTGCTCCCAACATCCACCATGCGTCACAGCGCAGGCGGGAGGTCTGCAATCCAACCGAGAAGTCAAAGCATCCCGTTAATAAAATGTGGGTCCAAACGGACACATCACGCACCAAGCAGGGAATGAGTCGTTGAGTGATCAGTCCTCGTCTGAAACCTGCTCGTCTTCCTCATAGATCTGATCCATGATCAGATTGTAGACGGTTTCCAGTTCCTGCTCGTCCTCGATGGCACACAGGATGGGATCGCCGTCTTCGTCGACATTCTTCAGAATACTGACCTCAAGCTCGGTCTGCTCATCCGCATCAGCGGCAGGGATGACAGCCATATAGGAACAGCCGTTATATTCTATGGTCGAGAGAACCTCTAACTCAAATTCTGTACCGTCCTCATCTACGATGGTGATGAAGTCGGATCCATAATGATCTGACATGTGAAATAACCTCCGGGCGAGTTTCTTCTGGCATCATTGTACGATGGATCAGCTATAAAATCAACAAAAATTTTTAGCATTTCGTAATTTCATAAATAGTCATCGATCAAAGACAGGAGTTCGGCCGTGGTGTCCACACGGATCCCGTGCCTCAGTTTCAACTGGTCGGCAATGGGAAGTGCGTTTGCGCGCATATCAAATACATGATACGGCTGTGGGTCATCGTTTTTCCACAGAGCAATATAGCCATCTTTTATGCCGAGCAGAAAACCGGCAATGAACAGAAAAGAAAGAATTTGTTTGTTGAAAATTTTCATATTTTATCCCCCGAAGGT
>JARHYV010000037.1 GCA_029258495.1 Faecousia sp.
TTGACTATTCCACCGTCCATGCAATCTGGGCCATCCGCGAGGCCGGCTACGAGGCCATCATCATCAACAACAACCCCGAAACCGTTTCCACAGACTACACCACATCCGACAAGCTGTATTTCGAACCTCTGACCATCGAGGATGTGATGAATGTCGTTCATCTGGAAAAGCCCAACGGTGTCATCGTCACTCTGGGCGGACAGACTGCCATCAATCTTGCTGAGCGTCTGGACAAGTTGGGAGTCCCCGTTGTCGGCACCAGCGTTGCCGCCATCGAGCGCGCCGAGAACCGCGACAGCTTTGAAAAGACTCTGGAAATGCTCCATATCCCTCAGCCCACAGGTGAGGCTGTCACTGCCGTAGAGGCCGGTATTCAGGTTGCAAACCGGATCGGCTATCCGGTTCTGGTGCGTCCCAGTTATGTTCTGGGCGGCAGAGCCATGCAGATCGTCCACGACGACGCTCAGCTCCGCCACTACTTCAAGAATGCCATCGTGGCAAGCGAAGAGCACCCGGTTCTGGTCGATAAGTACATCATGGGCAAGGAACTGGAGGTCGACGCCGTCTGTGACGGAAAGGAAGTCCTGATCCCCGGCATCATGGAGCATGTCGAGCGCACCGGTGTCCACTCCGGCGACTCCATCTCCGTCTATCCCTCCTTCTCCATCAGCGAGAAAGTCCGCGATACCATCATTGACTACACCACCAAGCTGGGACTCGGTCTGGGGATGGAAGGTCTGTACAATATCCAGTTTATTGTAGATCCCAGTGAAAATGTTTATATCATCGAGGTCAATCCCCGTTCCTCCCGTACCGTCCCCTTCCTGTCCAAAGCAACCGGCATCCCCCTTGCAAACATTGCAACCAAGGTCGCTCTGGGTCATTCTCTTGCCGATCAGGGCTATCAGGGCGGTCTGCAGCCCGCTAAAAAGCGTTGGTATGTCAAGGTTCCCGTGTTCTCCTTCTCCAAGCTCCATGGTGCTGATATTGCGCTGAGCCCCGAGATGAAGTCCACCGGTGAGGCCATCGGCTATGATGACAGCCTGAACCGTGCATTCTACAAGGCTCTTCAGGCAGCAGGAACCAAGGTCGCAAACTACGGCACCCTGTTTGTCACTGTTGCGGATCAGGATAAGCCCGCCGCACTGCCTCTTGTCAAGCGTTTCTACGATCTGGGCTTTAATATTGAAGCCACCGGCGGCACCGCCTCCTATCTGAAGGAGCATGGCATCCGTACCCGTCGCCGCACCAAGCTCAGCGAAGGCAGCGAGGAGATCCTCGACTCCCTGCGTCAGGGTCATGTCGCCTATGTGCTGAACACTCTGGGTAACGACGACGGCACAAGCAAGGATGGTTTCCTGATCCGCCGTGTTGCCGCCGAAAACAATGTTACAGTCTTTACATCTCTGGATACGGTGAAGGTACTGCTGGATGTTCTGGAAGAGATCACCTTCAGCGTTTCTACCATCGACGCTTAAGGAGGAGCCATGAAACAAGGTAATTTCTGCATCGTATCCAACGATGCACTTACCAAAACCGTGTATAAAATGGTCTTGTCCGGCGATACATCGGCCATTACGAATTGCGGTCAGTTTGTTGATCTTCGTCTTCCCGAAAAATATCTGCGCCGACCCATTTCCGTCTGCGATTACACCCAGGATACCCTGACCCTCATCTACAAGGTGGTGGGTCAGGGCACCCAGATCATGGCTCAGCTCCCCATTGGTACGCAGCTGGATGTGCTGTCCGGTCTTGGCAACGGATACGATACCTCCGTATCCGGTCAGGAGCCTCTTCTGGTCGGCGGCGGTGTCGGTATTCCGCCTCTTTACAATCTTTGCAAGAAACTACTGTCCGAAGGAAAAAAGCCCCATGTCGTATTGGGTTTCAACACCTCGGAGGAGATCTTTCTGGAGGAAGAATTCAAGGCACTCGGTGTTGCGGTGTCCATTGCAACAGCTGACGGCTCCGCCGGTACCAAAGGCTTTGTTACCGATGTGATCAAATCTCTCGACTACACCTATTTTTATTCCTGCGGCCCCATGCCCATGTTCAAGGCAATGGAGCAGATCATGACAACTTCCGGACAATACAGCTTTGAAGAGCGTATGGGATGCGGTTTCGGTGCCTGCATGGGCTGCAGTATCCAGACAAGATCCGGTTACAAACGCGTTTGCAAGGACGGCCCCGTTTTTGCAAGAGAGGAGGTATTCGGATGAGCACCAAGGTTGAGCTTTGCGGAATTGAAATCGATAATCCCGTGATCCCTGCATCCGGAACCTTCGGTTTCGGCAAAGAGTTCGCTGAGCTTTACGACATCAACTGTCTGGGCACCTTCTCCTTCAAGGGAACCACCTTGGAGGCACGATTTGGCAATCCCACACCGAGAATTGCTGAATTCACCGGCGGCATGCTGAATGCGGTCGGGCTGCAGAACCCCGGCGTCGATCATGTCATCGCCCACGAGCTGCCGGAGATGAAAACCTTCTTTCACAAGCCTGTTATGGCAAATATTTCCGGTTTTTCCATTGAGCAATATGTAAAAACCTGTGAAAAGCTGGACAAAGAGGAACAGGTTGGTTGGTTGGAGGTCAATATCTCCTGCCCCAATGTCCATGGCGGCGGTATGAGCTTCGGCACAGACCCTGTATCCGCTAAGGAAGTCACTCAGGCAGTCAAGGCAGTCACTACAAAGCCCGTCATCGTAAAGCTGTCGCCCAATGTTACCGATATCACAGCCATTGCCCGCGCCTGTGAAGAAGGCGGAGCAGATGCCGTCAGCCTCATCAATACCGTGCTTGGCATGCGTATCGATCTGAACAGAAAACGCCCTGTCATCGCCAATAAGACCGGCGGCATGTCCGGCCCTGCGCTGCTGCCGCTGGCCGTTCGTATGGTCTATCAGGTCTATGATGCCGTGTCCATCCCCATTGTGGGCATGGGCGGTGTTTCCTCTGCCGAAGATGTGATTGAGCTGATGCTTGCCGGTGCAACCGCTGTTGAAGTCGGTGCCGCAAATCTGGTTGACCCATTTGCCTGCAAACGGATCATCGACGATCTTCCCGATGTTATGAAAAAATACCGGATCGAAAATCTGAAAGATATTATTGGAGGTGCCCACTCATGGGAAAAGATGTAATTATTGCTTGTGACTTTGCAAGCCGTGAGCAGACCATGAATTTTTTGGATCAGTTCACCGAGGAAAAGCCCTTTGTCAAGATCGGCATGGAGCTGTATTACGCAGAAGGCCCTGCCATTGTAAGAGAGATCAAGTCACGGGGACACAAGATTTTTCTCGACCTGAAACTGCACGATATCCCCAACACCGTCAAGAAGGCTATGAGTGTCCTGAGCAATCTGGATGTTGATATCACCAACCTGCACGCTGCAGGAACCACTGCCATGATGAAGGCCGCACTGGAAGGTCTGACCCGTCCGGATGGCACCCGTCCCCTGCTGATCGCTGTCACCCAGCTGACCTCCACGGATCAGGAAAGCATGGAGCGCGATCTGCTGATCCACGAGCCTATTGATCAGGTCGTCATGCACTATGCTGAAACTGCCAAGAATGCCGGACTGGACGGCATCGTCTGCTCCCCTCTGGAGGCAGGCAAGGTTCATGGTCGCTGCGGCGACGGTTTCCTGACCATCACCCCCGGTGTCCGCTTTGCTGACGGTGATGTGGGTGACCAGAAACGCGTCATGACCCCTGCCGCCGCAAAGGAGATCGGCTCTGATTATATTGTCGTCGGTCGTCCGATCACTCAGGCCGAAGATCCCGTAGCTGCTTACCGCCGCTGCGTGACTGAATTCTGCGATTAATTTTAGGAGGTACATATATGGAACTATCTACACTGATTGCAAAAGACCTTCTGTCGATCAAGGCGGTATTTTTCCGTCCCGAAGAGCCCTTCACCTGGGCATCCGGTATCAAAAGCCCTGTCTACACCGACAATCGTCTGACCCTGACAGCTCCCGCTGTCCGTAACGATGTGGAAAACGGTCTGGCTCAGCTGATCAAAGAGAACTACCCCGAGGTCGAGGTTCTGATGGGAACCTCAACTGCCGGCATTGCACATGCCGCCATCGTCGGTCATATCATGGATCTGCCCATGGGCTATGTCCGCTCCGGCAATAAGGATCACGGCCGCCAGAATCAGATCGAAGGCAAGCTCCTGCCCGGGCAGAAGGTAGTCGTTGTGGAAGACCTGATCTCCACCGGCGGTTCCTGCATCGAAGTCGTCAACGTCCTGCGTGAAGCCGGTGCTGAGGTTCTGGGCGTTGTATCCATCTTTACCTACGGCATGAAGAAGGGTCTGGAAAGACTGGAAAATGCCAATGTCAAAAATGTGAGCCTGACCAACTTTGATGTAATTGCACAGGTTGCAGCCGACGAAAACTACATCAAGCCCGAGGATGTTTCCCGACTGATCCAGTTCCGCAACAATCCCAGCGACGAAAGCTGGATCGGAGGCTGATTATGACCAATAAATATGGAATCGACAGCGTGTTGAGCATTCTTGACCTGAGTGTTGAAGAAATTGACGAACTTGTCGCAACCGCTGAGGATATCATCGAAAATCCGCAAAAGTACGCCCACCGCTGCGCAGGCAAAAAGCTCGCTACGCTTTTCTTCGAGCCTTCTACCCGCACCCGGCTGAGCTTCGAGGCCGCTATGTATGAATTGGGCGGAAATGTCATTGGTTTCAGTTCTTCCGATTCCTGCTCCGCCTCCAAGGGAGAAAGCGTTGCAGATACCTCCAAAGTCATTTCCTGCTACGCCGATATCATTGCAATGCGTCACCCGAAGGAAGGCGCACCCATGGTGGCCGCCTTGAACGCCACCATTCCCGTCATCAACGCCGGCGACGGCGGTCACAATCATCCCACCCAGACACTGGCTGATCTGCTCACCATCAAGTTGGAAAAGGGCCGTTTTGACCATCTGAACATCGGTGTCTGCGGCGATCTGAAATTCGGCCGTACCGTCCATTCCCTGATCGACGCAATGAGCCGATACGAAGGCGTCAGCTTTACGCTGATCTCTCCGAATGAACTGAAGATCCCCGATTATGTCCGCAATGCCATGATCGAAAAAGGCATCCCCTTTGTTGAAACCACGGATCTGGAGAGCCACATGCCAAATCTGGATATTCTCTTCATGACGAGAGTTCAGAAAGAGCGCTTCTTCAACGAAGAGGACTACCTCCGTCTGAAGGACAGCTACATTCTGACTGTTGACAAGCTGGATACCGCAAAGCAGAACCTGTCCATCCTGCATCCTCTGCCCCGAGTCAACGAGATCTCCGTTGCGGTCGATGAAGATCCCAGAGCCTGCTACTTCAAGCAGGTGCGCAACGGCAAGTATATGCGGATGGCTCTAATCATGAAGCTGTTGGGGGTATAAAATATGAATATTGATTCAATTCAGAATGGCATTATCATCGACCATATCACAGCCGGCAAGGGCATGGAAATCTATGGACTTCTGGATCTCGGAAAATTAGACTGCATGGTTGCAGTGATCAACAATGCTCACTCCGTGAAAATGGGACGCAAGGACATCATCAAAATCGACAGCAACATCGAACTGGATACCGATGTCCTTGGTTATGTGGATCCAAACATCACCGTGACCATTATCCGCGACAGTCAGATCGTAGAAAAGAAACACCTCTCCCTTCCAGAGGAACTGGAGGGTGTTCTGCATTGCCGCAATCCCCGGTGCATCTGCTCCGTTGAACAGGAGCTGCCTCAGATTTTCCGTCTGGCAGACCGAGAGAAACGAACCTACCGTTGTATCTACTGCGAAAGCACATTTTAACGAAACAGACACCGTCATTTTTGACGGTGTCTGTTTGTTTCTGAAATTATCTGAAATCAGGAAATTTTATTCTTTACCCCTGCCCAATTCGGTGATAAAATAGTGTAATGTATATCGACACAACACGGGGGTTTTACTATGCACATTCATTTACCTTCACAGCGTGGAAAAGCTTACGCTTTGGCTTTTTCCATTCCTGTGGTATCTCTGCTCATGGTGATGATCATCGGCGGATACGAACCGTTTGGAAATCTTTCCATGCTGTATTCAGACATGTATCACCAATACTACCCGTTCTGGGTCGAGTTCCGCAATGCACTTCGCTCCGGTGACTCCCTGCTTTACACCTGGAGCGTTGGTCTGGGCATGGATTACCTGTCCCTGATCTCCTACTACCTTGCCTCTCCTCTGAACCTTTTGGGCATCCTGATCCCTGCTAGCATGACTTTAGAGTTCTATTCTCTGCTTGTTCCCGTCAAGCTCGGTCTGGCAAGCTTATTTTTCGCTGTTTTTCTGAACAAGATCTTTGAGAAAAAGGACTATTCCATCAGTTTCTTCGGGGCATTCTACGGGATGTGCGCATGGGCCTTGGCATATCACTGGAACATTATGTGGCTTGATACCTTTGCCCTGCTGCCTCTGCTGGCACTGGGCACCATTCAATTACTCCGTGAAAAGAAGTTCGTTCTATACACATTCACTCTGTTTTTGTCCGTTTTTGCAAATTACTACATCGGATTTTTCAGCTGCATCTTTGTTCTGATGATTTTTATCTGCTATGAGATCTGCCGTTGGCCCGGTGCAAAGCGCTTCTTCCGGGATTTTCTTCGGATCGGATGTTTCACCATCATTGGCATCGGGATGACCGCCATACTGACGATCCCTGCTTTCATGGGATTGCAAAACACCCAATCCAGTGTCAACGCTTTCCCCCATGGGTTCAGCCTGAACATTGCAGGCTCTAATACCTTCATGGGACTGTTGGATGCCATGCGCCAGATCGCGGGCAATACCATGGGCGGTGTTGAGCCAAGCTTTAAGGAAGGTCTTCCCAACATCTATTGCGGTGTAGGAACCATGCTTCTGGTCTTTTTCTTCTGCACGAACAAGAAAATCAAGCTCCGTGACAAAATCTGCTCCGCAGCGGTGCTTTTATTCCTCATGCTCAGCTGTATTATTCGTCAGCTGGATTATATCTGGCATGGGTTCCACTTTACCAATATGATCCCCTATCGGTTCTCCTTCCTGTTCAGTTTCGTCGCTCTGTATATGGCATACCGTGCCTATCTGGATCTTGACTCCACCAGATTGTGGCAGATCCTAGGCAGCGGACTCTTCTGCTTTGGGTTGATCGCCTGTTCGGATCTGCGAGGCGACTGGAGATTTTTGAGCTATAATTTCGGTTTCCTAACGCTTTACATGATCATTTTTATCCTGTATTTTTTCAACGGAGAGGATCATGCCGAAACGCAAGCAGTCGACACATCCGAGGATACCGATATAACCGCCGATGGTCAAACAGAAATCCTTGCAGAGGTTGCCTCTTCCGCTGCAAAACAGCCGGATTTCAACCGCCAGAGAAAGCAAACGCTGTACACGATTTGCCTTGTCTGCGTAGTTGTACTGGAGCTTGCAATGAATGTTCTGAACTTTGGTCTGCGTTTTCCGGCAACGGCCGTTTCAAACTACCCCATGGGCACGAAAGATACTGAGG
>JARHYV010000324.1 GCA_029258495.1 Faecousia sp.
CCAATACAGCAGCGCAAACACAATGAACAAGGAAATAATATTACTTCCGATCTTGCTGAACACCGTTCCTTCGATCAGCGGTGTCAAGGCTACCTTCATGACTGAGGCAAGCAAAATCACGATGAGCATATCCGGCAGAGAATATATCACATCCACGATCCGCATGATGACCATATCCACCTTTCCTCCGCAGTAGCCTGCAATGGATCCAATGGTCAAACCGAAGATCAGAACAATGATACTGGCAAAGAAACCAACGGAAATGGAAATTCTGGTGCCGTAAACCACGCGGATAAAATAGTCACGACCGGATGCATCCGTCCCGAAAATATGCGGGAAGACACTTTCTCCTGCATCTATTTTCTTCTGCTCTGTTTCGCCGTATGTAAAAGGCGCCAAATTGTTATAGGAGGCATCCACCGGTTTTCCCGGGCGGACTCCCAGCATTTGGTCGTATTGATAAGGCCAGAAAAACGGAATAATGACTGCCGACAGGGTGATCAGGATGATCAGCACCATGCTGATAGATGCAATTTTATTTTTCAACAGGCGTTTCATGCCATCCTTGAAGAAGGTGGTCGACGGGCGCATCTGCACCATATATGCCTTTTCCTCTTCCGTTGCCGGAAGGAAGTCTTCCATATTGATATGTAGGCTGAATGGGTTCTTTTTCATATCCGTCCACCTCACTCCAGATTAATTCGGGGATCTACCACCTTGTAGAGAATATCACTGACCAAATTCATAAATACGATCAAAACCGCCAATACAATGGTCGTACCCATGATCATGGGGTAGTCACGATTGGTGATACTGCTGACGAATGCGCCGCCAATTCCGGGAACTGCAAAGATCTTCTCCACCACAAGCGAACCCGTAACAATACTGGCAAGCATCGGGCCCACATAGGTGATCACCGGGATCAGGGAATTTTTCAGGGCATGACCGAAAATGATCCGTGAGGATGCAACACCCTTTGCGCGGGCTGTTCGGATATAATCCTGTCCCAAAACATCCAGCATTGAGGATCTGGTCAACCGGGTAATATAAGCCATGGGATAAAGAGAAAGTGTAATGATCGGCAGCAGCAGCCCCTTTGCCGTTTCGCCATTGGCCGGAAGAATCCCGAGCTTTAGTGCAAAAATCAAAAGCAAAAGCGTACCCATAATAAACGACGGCATGGAAACAAACGCTGTGGTGATGACCATGATAATCTTGTCGGGCAGTTTGTTTCGTTGAAGGGCAGCAAATGCTCCCAGAACAACACCGGATACCAAGGCAACGCCTGCTGCAATCACACCAAGCTTTGCGGATGTCTTCAGGCCTTCGGAGATCACATCGATCACATCACGCCCGCGCTGCTTAATCGATGGGCCGAAATCAAACTTCGTCACAATATCTTTGAGGTATGTAACATACTGCTGAAACAGTGGCTTATCCATGCCGTATTTTGCCATAAGCGCAGCCTCGGCCTCTTTGGTGATTGCCTTTTCTCCAAGGAAGGGGCCGCCCGGAACCGCTCGCATTACAAAAAATGTAATGGTAATAACGACCCATACGGTCAATAATGCCAGCCCTATTCGTTTCAGGATATACAGCAGGGTTTTGGTATTCATAAAAATCCTTCCTTTCCGGCACCATTCTTGAATTGTTTTTAATTTGTTCAAGAATCATTAATATGGACTCTATTATATGCATGATGATGTATATTTTCAACTGTGTAAAATCACAAAAAACCAGTGATCTCACGCGCTTGTTTTGTAAGTTATGTGCGCACACATGTTTTTGTGTGAAAGTCATTCCGAAATTTCTTCAAGTTAATCCTGCATCACTAAATCTCAGCCAAAGAATTCATCTGTGTTATTTTAGCTTTTGTGTTATATTCTTAATACACTTGTCTTTGTGTTGTGTATTTTATATAGGATATTGTTTCTCTCTGAAATATAGTGAATTATTATCATTCTGATATTTCATATTGATATTCGATATCTTTTCTCATCACTTATTCTGTACATATTCATATATATGCATATTTTTCATTATTTACGCATATTCATTCATCCGCTGTGCATAATTATTTTCACACTCAAATACAAAAAATCCCGGTGTCACAGTCACCTGCGACACCGGGATCATCCGTTATTTTAGTTGAATTCTCGTTTTTTGTAGAAATGAATGGACAGGAGCCACGACAGGATATACACTGCAGCCTCTCCCAGCACCAGACAAATCAGCATCCCAACAGAGGAAGGCCTAGGCACTGCATCCGCTTGAACAACCATCGACACATAGACACCTATAAGCGACCCTGCAAACACCGCAATAATGTAGGCAAGACGGCTTTTCTCTACTCCGACCTTGAAGACAAGCGGCAAAGTGAATGCCGGCATCAGAAGGGGCACTGCAAGGATGGTGGCGATAAGGGAGATGAACTCATTTGGGTCAAACGCTGCCATCCGGCTCATACGCAGCCACTGGATCAAGACTGTGACAAGAACAACTGGGATCTGGACGAACAGACCGCACACATATTTGGCAGAAACAAGCTGAGCTCTGCTGTATGGCAGTGCTGCACTGTAAACCTCCCACTTGTCCCGCTCGTCATAGGAGAGCAATGTAGTCGGCATCACACCGGCAAGCACGCACGGATAAATAATCATAAAGAGATTTCCATTCGCGAAGGGTGCAATCAGCACAAACACAAGCATAAGTAAAATGTACATTCCTCCGTATTTTCTGATGGAATAAAGCTCCTTACAAAGTAAACCCTTCATATTAGTTCGCCTCCTTGATCATTGCAACAAATAGATCCTCTATACTGATCGGGCCGATCTTCATCCCGGTCGGGATCTGCTCCCGACGCACAACAGCCTCAACTCCATATGCAGACTCTTTTTTATGGATGATACAGTCAGGATCCAGAACTTCAAGCTCCTGAGCAGACCCCCGAACGATACCATAGGTTTCCAGCAGAACATCCTTTTCTTCGCAGATGAGCATTTTGCCCTTATGCAGAAACGCAATATAGTCGCACAGTTTCTCCAGATCGCTTACAATGTGGGAAGAAATCAGGATAGAGTGGGATGCATCCCGGGTGAACTCATTAAAAATATTCACAACTTCGTCGCGCACTACCGGATCCAGACCGTTTGTCGCCTCATCAAGGATCAAAAGCTTTGCATCATGGGACAGGGCGATCGCAATGCCCAATTTCATCTTCATTCCACGAGAAAAAGACTTAAAGGGTTTCTTTGTCGGAATAGACAATTTCTCCAGCAGTCCGGCATAGGTGCCATCGCTCCAGCGGTTGTATGTATACCGCATGATCTTCCCTATCTGCATGGCATTCAAAAACTGAGGGATCCCAGCATCGTCCAATACAACTCCGATCTCCTGCTTTGTCAGGCACAGATCCTCCTGATTGTCCCGACCGAGGATCTTGATCGTACCGGCATCCTTGTGGATCATATCCAGAATCAGCCGGATCGTTGTGCTTTTTCCCGCTCCGTTCTCTCCGATCAGCCCCAGGATGCATCCGCTGGGCAATGTCAGGTTGATCCCGTCCAACCGAAACCCCGGATAGGATTTTGTCAGGTTTGTAATTTCTAACGCATTCATATCTGTCCCTCCAAACTAAATTGTATCATTTCCAAAATATTTTCTCAGCTGAGATTACACGCAGCTGCCAACTGTACGATCTGATCCAAGTATTCTTCGATCTTTTTCAGGTTTTCTTCTCGGAGCAGTTCTGTGTTCTTAGGCGCTACATAGCACCCCTTTCCCTGCAGCGTATAAATGAACCCATCTTTTTCCAATTCATCATAGGCGCGCTTGGTTGTAATAAAGCTGATGCGCAAATCCTTCGCCAAGCCACGGATGGATGGCAGCATTTCATCCGGCTGAAGTACACCGCTGATGATCTGGGTCTTGATCTGTGTGTAGATTTGATCATAAATCGGGGTTCCGCTTTTGTTATCGATCAGGATATTCATGTGCTCCCTCCTTTGCTGTATATGTTGATTATATACAGTTGATACAGATTTGTCAAGAAAAAAATCTCCCTGCAAAAGCAGGGAGATCGTACTGATAGAATAGTTGCATCATTCGATTTCAAGGGTTCTGGACTCCGGGAGATTTACTTCCCGTTTCGGCATGGACAATTTCAAAACGCCATTGTCATAGGATGCTTTGATGTGATCCGTATCGATTTCCGACACATTGAACTGTCTGCAATAGGAGCCGTAGGAGCGTTCCATCCGAATGACCTTCCCCTTCTGATCCTTCTCATCCACACGGGAATGACGCTCCGCATGGATCGAAAGCATATCGCCGTTCAAATCCAGATGAATGTCCTTCTTATCAAATCCCGGCAGATCTGCCTCCAACAGGTAGTGATCTCCTTCGTCCGTTACATCTGTCTTGAATTCAGCCAGATCCTTGCTGTCAAAGAAATGACCAAAGGGATCGGCAAAGAAGTTTCTTTCCAATTCTTCCATCTCGCGGAAAGGATTAAACACATTCACCTGATGATCATGATTTCTTCTGCTAAGTTCAAACATAATAAATACCTCCAAAATCGTTATATCAATTATGTCGACGCAATCTGTTTCATCCGACGAGATCGGCATTCGCCGGACATCCTGCATGACCCATCGGTCATCATCTCCTTTTCTTGATACTCATTATGGACTGCAATTTTGTATTTATTATGATGTTCCTATGAACGAACCGTTAATTTTAGCACTCTTGTAAAAAGAGTGCTAAAATATACTTTATTCAAGTTCCAGACGCTGTCCGCTTGTGTTACCGAACTGCCACTGCCCGTTTCTCCGCTTTCGACCACTTATACCACAGTACCGTATCCCGAATGGTTTCACGGAGATCTCTGGGAGAGTACCCCAGTTCCCGTGTGGCTTTGTCATGAGAAAAGCGATCATTACTTCTCAGGGTATACAGGGAGTACTTGGTATACAGCGGACGCTGTTTCTTTTTCTTGGCATACCACTGCATCATGGGTGCCGCCAATTCTGCCATCCACATAGGCAGAACCACGAGCTTTTTCCCGCAGGTTTCTGCACGCGCCATGTCCAATACCTCCCGGATCTCGTAGTGACGGTTGGACAGGATATAGCATTCACCGGAGGTTCCCTTGTTCAGTGCCTGTAAGCATCCTCTTGCCACATCCCGCACATCCACGAAATCATATCCGCCATTCACACAGGCAGGCAGAGCTCCACGCAGATAATCCGTGATCATCTGAACCAGATGATTTCCGGACGGATCGTTCGGGCCGATGATGCCGGAAGGATGCACCACCACAACATCAAGACCCTGTTTCCCTGCCTCAAGAACCACTCTTGTTGCGGATGCCTTGGTCTTTGCATATACACCGGTCACCGTATTGGGGGAAAATTCGTCTGTTTCATCAATGACGGAAAAATGATCCTTTTCCGGGATCGCATGAACAGAGCTGACATACAAAAACCGCTTTACCCCGTATTCCTTTGCAAGGGAAAGCATATTTTGGGTGCCGTTGATATTTACCTGATAAATCGCCGGTGTCCCCTTTTCCGAAATATCAATAATGCCGGCCGTATGGATCACATACACTTCTTCCTCCTGTGTATGCTCAAACAGCGGACGAAGGCTGTCGATATCCCGCACATCTCCCTGAATGTAATGAACATTACTTTGTTCCTGACATTTTTCGTTGGGAAGGATCAGCCCATACACCTCGGATGTTTCATCATCCAACATTCTCACAAGCGTACTGCCCAAATGACCGTTTGCACCGGTAATAATATATCTTTTCTTCATAATAAATGCACCTCAAGTTTCTGAACACATTGTTGATTTTCTTTGATATCCGGATTATAATATGCCTGTATCATTCTATCAATGATCAAAGATTGGAGAATTGGAATGTAAATCAACACATTCAACAGAAACTGTATAGTTTGCCTACATGCGCAAGGAGAATTTACAAAATGTACAAAAATGATCAAAGAACACGACTGACCAAAATGCTGATCCGCAAGGCGCTCACATCCCTGCTCAGTCAAAAGCCCATCCAATCCATCTCCATCAAAGAGCTGTGTGAACAGGCAGGCATCAATCGCGGAACTTTTTATTCCCATTATACCGATATATATGACCTGCTTGAAAAGATCGAAGAAGAAATGATGCAGGATTTTCAATCTGCACTGCGCCCTCTGCTTGCAAGTACGACAGATGATCTGACCCCACTGAAAATCACCACCGGGATATTTGAATGTCTGAAAAATAATGCAGATCTTTGCATCGTCACCCTCGGGCCTTACGGTGACAAGCGCTTTGCCGCCAGATTACTGGATGTCGGGCGTCAAAAATGCCTTGAATGCTATTCCCTCCAATTTCAGGGAGCATCTCCCAAACAAATCGAGTATTTTTATGCCTTTGTCAGTTCCGGCTGTATCGGTCTTCTGGAAAAATGGCTGAATGACGGCATGACCACCAGTGCCGCAGAGATCGCTCAGGTTGCAGAAAATATCATGCTTTACGGCATTCGATTCCTGGTATAAAAAAAGGCGTCAGCTGCAGCTGACGCCTTTTTCTTATGCACCGGGATCCATCATCGTCCCGATAAAAAACGGCATATTGTTTTCCGTGTCGATCAGCATATACACAAAAGGACGATCCAAATACACTTCTTTTGCATCATCCGGATTTGCACCCCTGCTTTCCATCTCGACAATCGTTGCCGCTCCGGCTTTTGTTCCCTTCTCTCCCACCGAAATCGAGGTCTTATGAAGGACAGAATTGATAAAAAGCGGGCCTGCCGTTGATGCACCCATCCCGGAAAAATCTGCCAGTCCATCATCAAACGCCGATACGATTCCCATGTGTTTCAGAGCCGCAGACAGCTCTATTGTGTACGAAGTTTCAAACTTGGGTAACAATGTATAAACAGAGATGTTCTGCGCATTGGACAGCATCGTGTGTACAGACTGTCCTGTCAGCGATGCAACATATTCTTCGATGGATACGCCTTCCTTAGGCAGCAATGCCGCAAAAGCATATGTGCCGTCCTTGTATGGTTTGACAAATCCCGTTGCCAATTCATCTTCCAGAAAGGTGAACTCCTCACCTGCCATAAAACCGGTATTCCTTACCGATCCATTCTCCAAAGTGAATACACCATCACGAACCTGATACTCCTCATATTCCTTCAGCCACCGGGCATCAAAGGCCAGCGCATTGATCAGATACATCACAGCATTCTCATCGATCTTGTCCAGAATGTGGGGGATCATCCCATCCGTATGCTCTTTTACCCAGTTGTTGATATCCTGCAAGGTCGTGGCGTCAAAGGGTGCAGCATATAACTGCGCTCCATAATAGTCTGCATTACACTGCAAAAAATCCTGATTTGCCACAAAATCTTTGCTCTGCAAAAACCAAATGGAATTTGCCGCTTTCAGCGCATGTGTTTCCTTCTGGGACAGCTGTTTCATATAGGTGCTGAGAAAGGCATTCAAATCCTCTCTGGGCATACCCACAGCAGTTTCGATCTCCTGAAGGGTTTCTGCTTTCGCTCCGTTTGCCGTCATTCCAAGGGCATATAATACGGAAAGCGGAGAAATCAGCGTATTACGATCCTCACTCATAACATTCCGGAGCAGCTGAACTCCAAAATCCGTCATGCTTTCACTGCCGGATCCCATATCCACCTCAGCATGAACCTCGTTTGGCTGAATGCCATCCATCAGATCTACAGCTTGTACCGTTGTGCATCCACTGAGCAGCGAGCCCACAGAAAGCAGCATTCCAAGCACCAGAACCACCGATATCATCTTCCTCATCATGCATCCTCCTTTTCAACAAGAAATTCCATGGCAATGGGCGCACCATCGGCAACCATGCCCTTTTCCACTTCTACAAAAATCATCCACTGGGATAGATCTTCCGTTTCCTCCGCATTTAAGACATTCCCCGTGACGATCCAGCCACCGGTCTGATCAGGACGGATCGATCGGATCTCGTATCCATCGATCTTCCAACGCTCCTGCCGGATAAACAGCAGCAAATCCTTGCTTTCAAAATAAGCATCATCATATCGATCGAATATTTTTTCAGACTCCGAGCCAAACATATCTGTATCCTGTGCATCGATCGATTGACAATATGATCGCAGCTCCTCCGAGGAATGGATGACCGCAGGATCCTCAAACGCACCACGCACAGGGTTCAGTCTGATGCAATAGAATATGGGATCGGTGCAGCCCATCTCCGGCAGATGCCCATCTCCGGGATAAGGTGATTGCCCCCCTTCCCCATTTGCATCATTCGGAACAACGGATTCCATACCGGAAAAATCCGCCATATGGGTATTCCAACTGTAAATGCTCAGCATCAGGATACACACGCATGCCGCTGCAGTGAGGATCTGTTTCCATGCCTTCCTATGTGGCAGCGGTGTCTGCGATTCGCTGATGAATTCCTCCTCAACAAAACTCATGCCCTCTAAAAGATCTCTCCCTGTCATATCCGCACCCCCTCCTTCTCAAGGAACTGATACAGCTTGCTGCGCATGCGGTGCAGCTGCGTTTTCACCTTGCTTTGGCTGAAACCGCACACGGCGGCGATCTCCTCCACCGACTCCATATGCCAGTATCTGCGCATAAAAATCAGCCGGTTATCCGGAGTCTGCCCCTTCAAAAAGTCCGACAGCAGTTCCCCCAGTTCAAATGCATCCAATGTTTGCTGTGTTCGATCGTCCGGAATGCAAAGCTCCAGCTCCCGGGTCA
>JARHYV010000080.1 GCA_029258495.1 Faecousia sp.
ATTTTTCAAGCAGTCGTCAACCAAACAATTTCAGGGCTCGCCTGCGGCAAACCGATCCGTGGCTGTGTAGCCTTTCTTGGCGGCCCACTTCATTTTCTGCCTGAGCTGAAAAAATCCTTCATCCGTACCTTACGATTGACGGACGATCGTATTGTAGATCCGGAGAATTCCCACCTCTTTGCTGCAATGGGCGCTGCATTAGATGCGAAGGATGCTCATCCCATTCCGGTCAATCAGCTGATATCCGAATTAGAGCATGGAGTTCAGATCAGTTATGAGATGCCCCGACTGGATCCCTTATTCGAAAATCAACAGGATTTTGACGAATTTTGTACCCGCCACAAACAGAGTATCGTCACAAAGGAGAGTCTGAAAAATTATTCCGGAGCATGTTATCTCGGCATTGATGCCGGCTCCACTACAACAAAGCTTGTTCTCATTGGTAGCGATGGACAGCTGCTATTTTCCTTTTACGCAGGAAATCAAGCAGATCCCATCCAGACTGCTAAAAATGCCATCAAAGAGCTGCAAAAAGAGCTGCCGCAAACAGCTCAAATCGTACGAACATGCTCCACCGGCTATGGTGAATCCCTGCTGAAATCCGCTTTCTCACTGGACGAAGGTGTTGTAGAAACCATTGCCCACTGTACAGCTGCCGCTTTTTTCGAACCCAATGTTGACTGTGTTCTGGATATTGGCGGTCAGGACATGAAATGCATCAAGCTGAAGGACGGAACGGTTGATACCATTTTGCTGAACGAGGCATGCTCCTCAGGATGCGGCTCCTTTATCGAGAATTTCGCCACTTCCCTCGGTTACACAGCAGAATCCTTTGCCAAAACCGCTCTTTTTGCCAAAACTCCTGTTGATCTCGGTACTCGTTGTACCGTATTCATGAATTCTAATGTGAAACAGGCGCAAAAAGAAGGTGCCAATGTATCAGACATTTCTGCAGGTCTTGCCTATTCTGTCATAAAAAATGCCCTATATAAAGTCATCAAGCTGGCATCCCCTGAAGATCTTGGAAAACATATTGTGGTTCAGGGCGGTACCTTTCACAATCAGGCGGTACTGCGTGCTTTTGAAAAGATTGCAGGTGTCCATGCGATCTGTCCTGATATCTCCGGTTTGATGGGTGCCTTTGGCGCTGCTCTGGTTGCACGATCCCACGACGAAGGACAGGGTAGTTCTATGCTGCCATTGGACGAGATTGTTGATCTGACCTACACCTCCAAGAGCACACGTTGCAACGGCTGTACAAACCACTGTATGCTTACCATCAACACCTTCTCCGGCGGCAGAAAACACATCAGCGGTAATCGCTGTGAAAAGGGAGCAAATCATGCATCTGCAACACACAGTGCTCCAAACATGATGGAATATAAAAGGAAACGATTGTTCGATGCCTATCCCCCATTGTCAGATACTCAGGCTTTCAGAGGGGTCATCGGAATCCCCCGTGTTCTCAATATGTATGAAAATTATCCATTTTGGGCGACATTCTTTCAGAAACTCGGTTTCCGTGTGGTATTATCTCCCTTTGCAAGCCGCAGTATCTATCAGTTGGGCATGGAATCCATCCCATCAGAATCCGAGTGTTATCCTGCAAAATTAGCTCACGGGCAGGTTCAATGGTTGGTCAACCAGGGGATCAAGGTTATTTTTCATCCTTGCGTTTTTTATGAGCATCAGGAAACCACGCAGGCGCAAAACCATTACAACTGCCCTATCGTTGTTTCCTATGCAGAAAACATTAAAAATAATGTAGAATCCATTACTTTAGGTGATGTGCACTACATACGCCCATTTATTTCCTTCACCAGTGAAAAAACAGCTGCTGACCGGTTGGTCATGACTGCTGCGGAAGAGTGGCACATTCCGGAAAATGAAGTCCGCAAAGCCGTGAATGAGGCATGGGCAGAACAACTCCATGCAAAGGATGACATTCGTTCAGAAGGCAGGCGGCTGCTTGCCGAAATGGAGAAAAACGGCGGCAGGGGCATTGTTTTAGCAGGCAGGCCCTACCATATTGATCCCGAAATCAACCATGGTATTCCGGAAATGATCGCATCCTATGGATTGACTGTTTTCACAGAAGACAGTCTGCCCATTGATTTTGAGCCTGAACGGCCTCTGCGTGTTGTCGATCAATGGGTCTACCACTCCAGACTGTACAACGCTGCTGAATTTGCAGCAGAAAGAAACGATTTAGAGCTGATTCAGTTGAATTCCTTCGGCTGCGGTTTGGATGCGGTCACTGCCGATCAGGTATGCGAAATTCTCGAAAATGCCAACAAGCTCTACACCCTCTTAAAAATTGACGAAGTCAATAATTTAGGAGCGGTTCGGATCCGAATCCGCAGTCTGATCGCTGCTATGGATCTGCGCCGCGAAAAGGGAATTGTAGCCTCTGCGCATCGCCATACATACGCAAGAACCGAATTCACCAAGGCAATGAAACAGGATGGCTACACACTGATCGCTCCTCAAATGAGCCCGATACACTTTGATATTCTGGCACCTGTGCTACGCAATCACGGATACAATGTTGTGGTACTGGATAACGATAACCGAAGTGCAATCGACACCGGTCTGAAATATGTCAATAATGATGCTTGCTTTCCTTCCATCACGGTTGTGGGGCAGATCATGCAGGCCGTTCTGTCCGGAAAATATGATACCGAGAAACTGGGAATCATCATGACACAAACCGGAGGCTGTTGCCGTGCCAGCAACTATGTTGCATTTATCCGCCGCGCACTGGATAAGGCCGGTCTATCCCATATCCCCGTGATCTCTCTCAATGCCAATGGAATGGAAAAAAATGAGGGGCTACATTTTACTCCTGCACTTTTGAACGATGCCGTTGAGGCTATCGTTTATGGTGATTTGTTGATGCGGTGCCTGTATCGAGTTCGTCCATATGAAAAGACCCCTGGTTCTGCCAATGCCCTGCATGCAAAATGGACTGCCCGTTGTATCGAATCTCTAACTGGAAAGCACTCCTTCCATCAGTATAAAAAGCTTTGTCAGCAGATCGTTGCTGATTTCGATGCGTTGCCCATAGATGAATCTATCAGAAAACCGCGTGTCGGCATTGTTGGCGAAATACTTGTCAAGTATATGCCGTTGGCAAATAATCATGTAGTAGATTTGCTAGAGAAAGAAGGCGCTGAGGCGGTTGTACCGGATCTGATGGATTTTATGAATTACTGCTTGTATAACAGCAACTACAAGGTTGCGTTTCTTGGCGCAAGGAAATCTTCTGCCGTAGTTGCCGACACGGGAATCAAACTGATCCGCAAAATTCGAAAGCCTGCGTTGGATGCTCTTGCAAAGAGCCGTCGATTTGATGCACCCCTGCCTATTGAATCGATTGCCCAAATGACGAAACCTTTTTTATCAATCGGAAACCAATATGGTGAGGGTTGGTTCCTAACCGGCGAAATGGTAGAACTTATCACATCAGGAATTCCCAATATTGTCTGCATTCAGCCCTTTGCCTGTCTACCGAATCATGTTGTCGGCAAAGGCGTCATTAAAAAGTTAAAACAGACCTATCCCAACGCAAATATTGCTGCAGTGGATTATGATTCCAGTGCAAGCGAAGTAAACCAGTTGAATCGGATCAAGCTGCTTCTTTCCGCTGCAAAGGATGCACTTTGATCACCAGCAGGGAAAAATATTATATTATTTATCCTCTTTTCTAAGAGAAAGTCCTAGAACCGATAAAGGTTCTAGGACTTTTAACGCAAGTATTTTATGAAAGACTAACACATCACACAGAGTGTGTTTTACTGGGAAATCACAGGTGAATATACAAAATAAAGACATGGGATGTACTCTGTTAAGAGTGGTTTCTGCCACTTGAACACAAAACGGCTGGCGGCTCATTTGTGGTGAATGTGTGCAGCTGAAAGGCGGTGTTTAATCAATATTTTAGAATTCAAAAACTTATCAAAGGTTTCACATAGCAGAGAATTAAAAGAAAAACGCAATAAAAAGCTGCTGAAACTCTCCTTTAACGGAAGCTCCAGCAGCTGTTGGGAGAGAAATTCTATGTGTCTGGATTCAGAGAGACTGATAGCAGAACTTATGCGGGATTACAGTAATCCCTCAATGCTTAAAGGACATCCGTTAGAATGAGCGAAATCGTCCTCTAACAAATCATTTTTCATTCTTACCATAGAGCTGATTCTCCACATAGATCATCATTTTATTATTTTGCCAACCATATTCAATCACGCACAAAAGAGGTATCAAACCTAAGCCCCAAATTTTATCAGTGATTAGAAATAATATAGTCGCCGTTGCCGGAATCAGAAACAGTACTGCAAACAGAGAGATATGTTCCCTCCTCCACTTGTGAATCCAGAATTGCCGTTGTTCTTCAAAAGAAAAAGCACTTTCTTTTACCGCATCTACCAAATTCTTATCTGCCTGCCTGCGAAAGTCCTCATCAAGGATGTATTCACCGGGAAGCAATTCATTTATGCTGACGGAGAAGGTCTGGCTGAGCAACTGAAACATTTCTATGCTTGGCATATAATTTCCGTTTTCCCATCTTGAAACTGTTTTATTGCTTACGCCAAGCGTTTCACCTAATTGCTCTTGTGTCATATTCCGATCTTTGCGCAGCTTTGCAATAAATTTTCCGATTTTT
>JARHYV010000019.1 GCA_029258495.1 Faecousia sp.
GGTTCTCTCTGCTCTGGGGCAGCGCAATGGTAACCTCACCGGAAACCATGTCGCTTTGGATCTTGGAGTCGTTCAGCAGCTTACCCTCCAGAACGGACAGCAGATTGAAAATAGGCACGGGACGAAGGTAAGCACTGGATACAAGCCCCATATTGTAGCTGGCTACATCGTCCAGAGAAAGCATGCCATACAGAGTGCCATCTTCGTTTGCAACGGCTACCGAGGAAACATTTTTGTTGCCCTGCAGAACCGTCCACGCTCTGCCCACCGTCACCGCTGCTGACAGCACCGGAGGTGTTTCATAGGCAAGATCCCTCACCTGTGTATACATGTTGAAGATCCGTTTCGGAGGCTGAAAGCCAAAACGGTTCAGAACCAGCTGGGTTTCGTCGGACACATGCCCCAAGCAGGCAGGCTCATACTCCCGATCACCCAGTGCATTTCGGAGTGCTGCATAGGCCATTGCAGATACGATCGAATCCGTGTCCGGATTGCGATGGCCGGTTACATAAATTGGATCCATAACATCGCTCCTTTCAAAAAGTCAATTATATCGTGATTTCGCCGGCAAGGTTCCGGCGGAACAGCTGCTCGATCTCCTTGGGACTCATTTTCTGACCCAGTGCCCACATCAGCTTGGTCATCGCCGCCTCCGATGTCATATCGCGGCCCTGGATCACGCCCAGATCCAGCAGTTTCTTGCCGACCTGATACACCTGCAGATCCGAAGAGTCGTACAGGCATTGTGTGGTGACCACCACGCTGATCCCACGCGCTACTGCCGTCTGGATGCCGTCCAGCCCCTGATGCAGCACATTCATGCCACCCAGACCGAAGGCCTCTATGACGATGCCCTTATAGCCCATGTCTGCAAGCATGCCGAAGATCACCGGATCAAGCCCGGGGGTCAACTTCAGCAGGAAGACATTAGAGCTGATCTCCGGTTTCAGCATAGGCCATCCGCTGATCGGCGGCAGCCCCTGAGGGTTCACCACCAGTCCCAGATTGCTGACCTGCGCCGCATAGCGGGCATTGACGCTTTCAAATGCGGAAAATCCGGATGCCCGAACCTTGACCGCTCTGCATCCCAGCATCACCTTTCGGTCAAAGGCCAGATACACCCCCGGATGCCCCGTTGCCGCCATCGCAAATGCAGTGCGCAGATTGTCCGGGCCGTCTGAAAGCGCATCCGCCAGAGGCAGCTGCGAGCCGGTGAGCACCACGGGACGGTCGATCCCGGGCAGCATATAGGTCAGGGCAGATGCTGTATATGCCATAGTATCCGTACCGTGAGAGATCACGATCCCATCGTAATCCAGTCTGCATTCATAGACCCTTCGGGCGATCTGCTGCCACTCCAGAGGCCGGATGTTCGATGAATCCAGACACATCAGATCTTCTACCGAGATATCAAAATAGCTGCGCAGCTGGCTCAGCTGCCGCTCCATCACATCAGAGCGGTGAGGCTCCAGCCCATCACCTCCGGGCAGCGAGGCTATGGTGCCGCCGGTCGTCAGCAGCAGGATGTTTTTTCTTGTCTGCATGTGGATCCTCCATGGTTTCTAGATAGGCATATTATAGCCTTTTGCACCGATAATAGCAAGAAAAATGTTTATTCCGATACCTGCCCCCTGTTGCTTTTAGGTTTCGGATGCGATACAATGATGTTATGAAATTTCGGGCTATGCCCTTTATATTAGGAGGTCAATTCCATGAATGTACTAGTTACCGGCGGTGCCGGATACATCGGTTCCCATACCTGCCTGGAACTCCTCAACAGCGGCTACAATGTCATTGTTGTCGATAACCTGTGTAACTCCAACCCCAAAAGTCTGGAGCGTGTCAAAGCTCTGACCAACAAGGATATCAAATTCTACGAAGGCGATGTCCGCGATGAGGCTCTGATGTGCCGGATCTTTACCGAAAACGAGATCGACTGCGTCATCCATTTTGCCGGTCTGAAGGCTGTGGGTGAATCCGTTGCCATGCCTCTTGAGTACTATGACAACAATCTGAATTCTTCCCTTGTGCTGACCAAGGTCATGCGTAAGTTCAAGAAACAGAACCTGATCTTCTCCTCTTCCGCAACGGTTTACACCGCCGACAATGAGATGCCTCTGCGCGAAACCAGCCGTACCGGCTACTGCACCAACCCCTATGGCTGGTCTAAGTACATGTCCGAGCAGATCTTCTCCGGCCTTGCAGCTGCTGATGAGAATTGGAGCATCTGCCTGCTGCGCTACTTCAACCCCATCGGCGCACACGACAGCGGTCTGATCGGTGAAGATCCCAGAGGCATCCCCAACAACCTGATGCCCTACATCACTCAGGTTGCCATCGGCCGCCGGGAGCGCCTGAGCGTCTACGGCAACGACTACGACACCCACGACGGCACCGGTGTGCGCGACTATATCCATGTTGTGGATCTGGCTAAGGGTCATGTAGCCGCCGTGAAGTATGCCACCGAGCACAAGGGCTGCGAGGTATTCAATCTGGGTACCGGCACCGGCTACAGCGTGCTTGATATGGTTCACGCCTTTGTAGAGGCAAACGGTGTCGATGTCCCCTATGTCATTGCAGACCGTCGTCCCGGTGATATCGCCACCTGCTATGCCGATCCTTCCAAGAGCGCCGAAGTCCTCGGCTGGAAGGCAGAGAAAAACCTGCAGGATATGTGCCGCGACTCCTGGAACTGGCAGTCCAAGAACCCTCAGGGCTACGGCGAATAATCCCAAAACAAGTCAATGTACCGTTTTGCACCCGGCAGAGAGCTGCCGGGTGCTTTTTCGTCAACAGAAGAAAATTGCAATCTTCATATAACCATGATATAATGGAATAAATTATAACCTCATGATCAATCGGAGGCTGCCATGACAAATGAAGAACTGAAAACCCGGGTCGGAACCAACATTTCCCGGCTCCGCCGAGATGCCGGACTGACACAGGCCGATCTGGCGGAGAAACTGAATTATTCGGACAAAGCCGTTTCCAAATGGGAGCGGGCGGAGTCTATGCCGGATCTTTTGACCATCGTTCAGCTGGCAGAGCTGTTCGGCACCGATATCAATCAGATCCTTTCATCCGAGGATGCACCTGCCGCTGCGGCTGCTGCCGACGCAGCGCCTGCAGCCCCTGCCAAGCGACACAAGCGCATTGCCGACAAGGGCATCATCCAGAAACTCTGTACCATCCTCGTCTGGTTCGTTGCCCTATTTATCTACACCATCGTGGATTCCTTTGATGTTGCCTATGGATGGACGACCTTTTTCTTTGCGATCCCCGTCAACGCCATCGTGCTGCTGAGCCTGCGCTGTGCATGGGGCATGCACAACTGGAACAAAGTCCTGATCTCCATCATCATGTGGGGCAGTCTACTGTGTATTTTCCTGATGTTTTATCTTACCGCTCAGGTCAATATCTGGCGGATCTTCCTGCTGGGTCTTCTGGGACAGATCGGGATCGTCTTCCTGTTCCGCATGTTCCCATCGGAAAGCGAGGAAAAATAACCATGGACAAACCTGAGATCCGAGCCATGATCCGTGCGAAAAAGCGCGCCCTGAGCGATGCGCAGATCGATCAAGCCAGCAAAGAACTGGGTATCCTGTTTCGGCAGACCCCGCTGTATCAGCAGGCAAGAACCATTTACGGCTACCTGCCCTATAATCAGGAAGTCCGCACCACCGCAATTCTGGAACAGGCGATCCGGGACGGAAAACGGGTGGCTGTCCCCAAGGTCTTCGGTGAGCGGATGGTGTTTATCTATCTTGAGGATCTCACCCAAGTGGCCCCCGGATACGCAAAGATCCCCGAGCCTATTGCAGATGCTCCCATCGCAGATGATCCGCAGGCTCTGGTGCTGATGCCGGGTCTTGCCTTTGACCCTCAGGGGCACCGGATCGGCTACGGCGGCGGCTTTTATGACAAATTTCTGGCAGATGAACCGCAGCATCCCACACTGGCACTGTGCTATGATTTTCAGATCCTGCCGCATCTGGAAACACAGCCCTTTGACATCCCCGTGGATCAGGTCATCTGGGCAGACACCGAATTGGAGGTTCCCTGATGTATGTGATCGTAATTATGGCGATTACCTTTGCCGTTTTGTTTGGACTGGATAAGCTCTTCACCAAGATCTTTCGGGGTAAGCAGCAGCACCGCTCCGGTCTTGCCATCAAGCTGCCCAAAAAATATGCCATCACCGGACTGCTGCTGGCACTTCTGGGGGTGCTTTGCCTGTTTCAGCTTGCCGGGGGATTTAACCGGCTGATGCTGATACTGGGGATCGCACTGCTGCTCATGGCTGCCGGACTGGAGGTTTATTACCTGAGTTTCGGGGTCTACTATGATGACGAGAGCTTTATTTACTCCACCTTCGGCAAGCCCTCCGTTACATACCGATATGCCGATATCCAGGCGCAGCAGCTTTATGTCACCACCGGCGGTGGGATTTTGGTGGATCTTTATATGGCGGACGGAAAAAGCGTAGGACTGCAATCCGGCATGCAGGGTGTGTATCCCTTTCTTGACAAAGCCTGCCACGCACGCTTTCGCCAACTGGGCATCAACAGCGCCGAGTGCAGCTGGTTCGACGAAACCAAGTCCTGTTGGTTCCCCCCGAAGGAGGACTGAGTATGCACATCCCATCCGTAGAAACAACCGAAATCGAATTACTGACCTTTGCCGATGCTCTGGCAGCCGCAAATACCCCCAGTGCGGAATATGATATCCAAAAATGGCTCTATGCCCCCAATTTTTATTCGGAATACCGCTATATTCTGGGCACCAGAGGAACTCACCCGCTGATCTGCGTTGGCATCAATCCATCCACCGCAAAGCCGGATGCTCTGGACAACACCCTGAAATCCGTGGAACGGATCGCTCACGGAAACGGGTACGACTCCTTCCTGATGTTCAATGTCTATGCCCAGCGCGCCACCAAGCCCGACGATATGGAGCGCACCTGCAACCAAGCCCTGCACCATGAGAACATGGAAGCCTTCCGCTACCTGCTGTCCATGGCAGAGCAGCCGGCTGTGTGGGCCGCATGGGGCGCCATCATCGAAAAGCGCCGCTATCTGCCCCGCTGTGTTGCGGACATGCTGTCCATCAGCCGGGACTACGACGCGCAATGGTACTGCGCAGGCGCCATCAGCAAAAAGGGACATCCCCATCATCCGCTCTATCTTCGCAAGGATGAAAAGCTGAAACCCTTTGATACAGAAGCTTATTTACGATCTCAAATGGCAGGTGTATAAACATGAAACTACTCATTGCATCCGATATCCACGGCTCTGCCTACTATTGTGCAAAGCTCATGGAGCAGATCCGAAAGGAAGATCCCGACCGTATCGTTCTTCTGGGCGACCTGCTCTATCACGGCCCCAGAAACGATCTGCCCAAGGACTACGCACCAAAGCAGGTGATCCCCATGCTGTCGGAATACAAGGATCGGATCCTTGCCGTCCGGGGCAACTGCGAGGCAGAGGTAGACCAGATGGTGCTGCCCTTTTCCTGCCTTGCAGAGTACGCGCTGCTGGAGGCTGACGGAACCACCATGTATCTGACCCACGGTCATCACGCAAGCCCGGACAATCTGCCTGCCCTGCCTCAGGGCAGCATCTTCCTCTCCGGTCACACCCACATCAAGCTGGATAAGGTTGTCAACGGCATCCGCTGCCTGAACCCGGGCAGCGTATCCATCCCCAAAGACGGCAGCCACAGCTATCTGATCTACGAAAACGGCGAATTCCGTTTCGTCACACTGGAGGACTGAGCCTCATGAACGAATGTGAAACCTGCTGGTACTATGACTACGACGAGGAATACGACGAATATTACTGCATGATGGACTTGGACGAGGACGAGTATTATCGCATCGCCACCTCCCCTTCCGGTCACTGCCCGTACTATCGTCAAGGCGATGACTATTACTTAGCAAGGAGACAATAGTATGAAACAGCTGGTGATTGCTCTGCTGATCGCACTGACTCTGTCCGGCTGTACATTCGGTTCTGACGAAGGTGCAGCCGCCAACACAGCCTCTGCCCCCGGTTCACCGAGTTTCTATCAGCCTGATTCTGCCATGGAGCAGGCTACACACGGTGCCGTGCAAGCCTATGACATGGATGCAGCGATCACCGGGATCGCCCCCTTCGGAAACAAGCTGCTGGTCTGCACAGATCACACAAAACTCCTGCTGTTGGATCCGGATACCCTTGCTATTGATCGTCAGCGTGATCTGGAATCCCCGATCTCTTGGAGTCCGAACAGCCTGAAAATCGGGAAAACTCAGCTAGGTTACTTTGATTCTGCCAACAACTGCTATGTGATCCTGAATCAGGATCTCGTTGCGGAATCCTCTACCTCGCTGCCCTCTCAGCCCGGCGCAAAGCCTTCTATATCCTCTGATTTCAAGACGATCTACTACGCCGCAAAAGACGGCATCCGATCCATGGATCTGAGCACCGGGATCTCCCGGATCCTCCGGCAGGAATCCGGTTTCTCTGTCACCTTGGAGGGACTGCTGTTTGACGATCAGGTACTGCGCTACACACGCACCCACGGCGACAATTCTTCCCAGACCTGTTTTATCAGCACGGAAGACGGCAGTATTTACTTTACAGCTACCTATGATGATCCCATGATCCACTGGGACAACTGGTATGCGGCCGCCCCAAGTCTTGACTATCCCTTCGGCACCTTTCAGCGGATCATCACCGGAACCCGTGATGGCCAACTGCAAATGCTGTGTCCCGGGCAGAACTGGACAAAGGTCATTTCCCCCGGGGATTCTCTGGTCATTACACAGACCAAAACTTCAGACGAGCTAGAATTACACTGCTATGATTTGAAGACCGGTATTCCAAAAGCAGATCTTGTATTGCCGCAACACACCACAGTACTGAGCGGCGCATGCATCAACGATCGCACCATCTGGCTGTGGAACAACACCGAACACACATTTTATCGCTGGGACACGGAAAAGAGTGTCCCGAACGACCGAACATCCATCCTCTGCGATTTCGACTCGGTGACGGCTCCTGCCGAGGAGGTTCTGCAGCCGCTGATCGAGCGAGCCAACACCCTGTCAGAGGAATATGGAATTCGGATCTCTTTTGTTGAGAAAGGAAACCGCACACAAGGCTTTGACTACTCCACCGTACCCGACTATCGTCCCGAGATGTATGGCAAGGCCCTGGATCTGCTGTCGGCTGCATTGGAGAAGGTGCCCTCCGATTTCCTGAGTCAAGTGGGATCCCGTGTAGCGGACGGTGTGCTGCAGATCCAGCTGATCGACGATTATGACCCTGTGACAGGTGCAGTGCCCGGTACCGGCTCGTGCAGCTTTGTGGATACCGGTGTTGTATTGAACCTCAGCATGTGCCCCGAACTCGAGAACCTGTTCCTGCAGCAGCTTGGGGTTTCCGTCGTCACAAGGATCACAAGCGTGGGCAACGGCTTG
>JARHYV010000092.1 GCA_029258495.1 Faecousia sp.
CCCGCCTTCTCACGCTCCTGATTCCAGATGACATGGAAACAGGAACCGCACCGAACACCCAAAGCAGCTGCAACCACAAACAGTGCCGCAGACTCCATCTCGCTTGCCTTTACGCCCAGACGCTTCCAGGATTCCCACTTTTGCAGCAATTCATAGTATACGGGGCTCTTTTCAGGGCTGTGCTGCCCATAGAATGCATCCTTACACTGCACCACACCCACATGTGTGCCGTAGCCCAGCTTTCGGCTTGCCTCTGCCAGAGCCGTTGTGATATCGAAATCTGCCACGGCAGGAAATTCGATGGGTGCATACTCCAAAGATGTGTGCTCAAAACGGATCGCACCTGTTGCAACGACAACATCACCTGGGCAGACATCCATTGCGATACCGCCGCATGTGCCCACACGGATGAAGGTATCCGCGCCAATAGCTGCCAGCTCTTCCATGGCGATCGCCGCAGAGGGGCCGCCAATGCCCGTAGAGCAGACACTGACCTTTTCTCCCAACAGAGTGCCGGTATAGATGTTGTACTCCCGGTTCATTCCCACATGAACCGGATCGTCAAAATGAGATGCAATCGCCTCACAGCGACCGGGGTCTCCGGGCAGGAACACATATCTGCCCACATCTCCCTCTACGCAGCGAATATGAAACTGCTTTCCAATATCTTGCATCGATAAAACCTCGTTTCTGATAAGATCACGCGCAATGTCAACAATTACATCGCTCTCCACAAATCTTTTTTCATCAGATCTGTGCATAAGTCAAGTATAGCAAATCAATGTCTTTTTGTAAAGGGATCAAAACAGACTGACCTGACTGGTATCCGGCAGATCTCCAAAGGCTCCGGCATCCTTCAGCATCTGAATATGGGTCTTGGATACCTTGGGGCAGGCCGCTGAAACCTCCTCAATGGAGATAAAGCTCTTACCCTCGCGCCCATGCATCAGATCCCATGCGGCATTTTCGCCCAAGCCGGAGATCGACACAAAGGGAGGCAGGATCTTGCCGTCCTTGATCAGGAATTTCGTCGCATGGCTTTCATACAGCGAAATTGGGAGAAATTCAAATCCCCTGAGATTGAATTCGTAGACGACCTCCAATGTGGTCAGCAGATCCTCGTCCTTGTCGGATGCATCCTCGTTTCCGTCAATGGCATTGATATTGGCAACCACCGCATCGATGCCTCCGGTCATCATACCCGCATCAAAGCCGCCCTTTTGGCTCCTTCGATAGAAATAAGCCGCATAAAATGCCAACGGGTGATGTACCTTGAACCACGCGATACGGAATGCCATCATAACATAGGCGACAGCATGGGCTTTCGGGAAGAGGTACTTGATCTTCTTACACGAACCGATGTACCAATCCGGAACGCCGGCGGCAATCATCTCTTCTTCTGCACCCTCAGGCAAACCTCTGCCCTTTCGGACAGCCTCCATGATCTTGAAGGAACGCTTTTCCGGCATACCGCAGGAGATCAGATAGATCATAATGTCGTCACGACAGCCGATTGCCTCGTCTACGGACGCCGTCTTAGATGTGATCAGATCCTTTGCATTTCCCAGCCACACATCCGTACCATGGGAAAAGCCGGAGAGTCGGAGCAAGGTGTCAAATCTGGTGGGCATGGTATCCATCAGCATGCCTCGGGTAAATCGGGTATTGAATTCCGGGATCGCAACAGCCCCGGTAGGCCCAAGGATCTTATCATCTTCATATCCAAGCACCTTGGATGAAGTAAAGATGGACATGGTATCTTTATCATCCAGAGGGATCAGTTTTGCGTCCACTCCGGTCATATCTTCCATCATGCGGATCATGGTGGGGTCATCGTGACCCAGCATATCCAGTTTCAGGAGGTTTTCCTCCATGGAGTGATATTCAAAGTGTGTCGTGATCTGATCCGCCTTGGGATCATCCGCCGGCTTCTGCACAGGGCAGAAATCCCAGATCTCATTTTCCTGAGGAATAACGACCAGACCGCCCGGGTGCTGGCCCGTTGTTCTTCTCACGCCTACACAGCCTGATGCAAGACGGTTCTCTTCAGCGCGGTTTTCCTTGCGATCACGCTCGGAAAGATATTTCTTAACATATCCGAACGCAGTCTTCTCCGCAACCGTTCCAATGGTTCCTGCCCGGAAAACATGAGATTTTCCAAACATTTCCACACAGTAAGCATGGGCTCTCGCCTGATACTCACCGGAGAAGTTCGGGTCGATATCCGGAACCTTGTCACCGCCGAAACCCAGAAATGTTTCAAAGGGGATATTGAACCCATCCTTCTCAAACTTTGTCCCACACTTCGGGCAGATTGCATCCGGCAGGTCGGCGCCGCAGCCATAGCCCTTTGGCACATCAAATGTGGAAAATTTGCATTCCGGATTGGGGCATCGGTAATGCGGTGGGAAGGAGTTGACCTCCGTAATGCCGGACATATATGCCACGATGGACGAGCCGACAGAACCACGGGAGCCAACCAGATATCCGTGCTCCAAGCTGTTCTGGACAAGTTTCTGGGCAGACATGTAAATCACATCATAGTGACAGCTGATGATATCGTTCAGCTCCGTTTCCACACGCTTTGTCATCAGTTCCGGTGGATTTTCGCCGTAAAGCCGGCGGAACTTGCCGTAAACTAGATTTTTCAGATCCTGCACCGAATTCTCGATCTTTGGTGCAAATAGATTATGGGGCACCGGACGGAGTGTTTCGCACTGGTCTGCTATAAAGTTGGTATTGGTCACCACAACCTCATAGGCCTTCTCTTCCCCCAGATAGGAAAATTCCCGCAGCATTTCGTCCGTTGTTCTGAAATACAGAGGATTGGGGCGATCGCAGTCATCAAAGCCCTTGGTCGCCAGCAGGATATGGCGGAAGATCTCGTCCTCCGGGTTCAGGAAGTGAACATCACCGGTGGCCACAACCGGCTTATTCAGCTTTTCACCCAGCCGGATCACGGTGCGGTTGAATTCCCGGATTTCCTCTTCATCCTTAACAATTCCCTTGAACAGCATAAAGCTGTTGTTTGCCAATGGTTGGATCTCCAGGAAATCGTAGAAGGAGGCAATGCGCAGGAGCTCATCTTCGCTTTTATACTC
>JARHYV010000089.1 GCA_029258495.1 Faecousia sp.
ATGGCTGTGAATATAGAAAAGTGCGCTGAATGACGGATTCAGCGCACTTTTCTTTTGTGAAAAAGATGGAAAAACGGCATTTGGGGTGGAAAAGCCAGAGGATGTATGATAGGATATAATCGAATAAGTGTGGATTGTGGAGAATTTTCGGATTTTCACAATAAAAAGAAAGGATGTAATATGAAAAAATTTCTAATTGGTTTGCTTTGCTGCGGCATGTGTCTGAACAGTGTGGGCATTCTGGCAGGGACGGTTCATGCCCAGCAGCCGGAGCAGTCCCTGCAGGAAACGCCGATCGCGGAGGCAGAGGCACAGCCGGCGGCTGCCGGACTGAGTACGGTCTATGTGAGCAGTCAGGGATCGGATGATGCATCCGGAGCGGACAGAGATCACCCTGTCCGTGATCTGAACAAAGCCATCGAATTGGCGGCAATGTACGGACATATCGTCATTCTGGGGGACATGGAAGTGGAAAATATGACCTTCCCCAAGGATAAGCAGCTGTTTTTTGACGGCGATCCTGCCTCCAGAGCCACCGTCACCCTGAAGGGCGATACCAATTTCTGGACGATGACCTATATCAATGGGCTTGATCTGCATTTTCTGGGAGATGTATTCCTGAATAACCAGTATGTGGAGATGAAGGAAACGGCGATCCTTGGCAAGCCTGATTTCTATCTGGGATTTAAGCAGGCTCCCGAGCAGATCGACCGGGACAAGGGCGAGCTGAAGATCCAGAATGAAACCGTACACAGCGATCCTGTGGGCAATATCTATATCAGCAGCTATGGCGGCAATGAGATCAATGCCGGCTCTGTGGAGCTGTACAATATTTCAGTGGAGGGCATGATCGACGGCACCCATGCCGCAAGCCGCAGCTATGCCTATTTCGGCGGAGATGTGACGGTTCCCGTGGTCAAGAATGTGGATAAGGTGATCTTTGCCGACAATTCCAATGTACACATCACCGATGGGCTTGAGAACACCTTGGAGCTGTATGTGGACAGATCCACCCTGACCCTGAGCGAGCATGCGCAGGTATCGGCACATATGATCTACGGCGATGCCGCACTGGATTTCTCCGGCGGCATTGCAAAGACACCTTATATCAATTATAAAAGATTTTCCGGCAAATTCACCCTTGCACAGCATCTGACGGATCGGGGCTATCGCATCCACCCCATCGAGAGCGGCAACGAGGTGTTTTTGGCGGTCTGGGATCAGCCGGATCATCCTCAGGGCACCAATTTTGCCCCTAATATTCGGGTATATCCCAGAGAGCTTGTGATCCGGGAGGGCTTTACTGCCGATCTCAAGAAGGGCGCTGAGGCATGGGACTATGAGGACGGCCCGCTGACGGATGCCATCGTCTATCCCACCGAGGATGTATCCAAGCTGCCCATCGGCGTGCATCAGCTGGTGTATCGGGTTCAGGATAAGCAGGGCAATGTGACGGAATTCGTCCGGGATGTGCATATCATCGCCAATGCAAGCCCTGTCTTTGTCCGCATCGAAAATGTGCAGGTGAAGGCGAAGGATGCGGAAACCTTTGACCTGATGGAAGGCATCGTGGTCAAGGACGACAAGGACGAGCATGTGACCGTGGAAACCACCGATACCATTCACAAGCCTGCCCCGGATACGGAGGAGACCTTTGTCATCCGCTACCGTGCCGTGGACTCTGACGGAAACGAAACATTTGCATCCAGAGAGATCTTTGTGAGCAATTATACCCCCCAATTTGACGGTCTTACGGATCTGACCGTCTATAAGGGGGATACCGTGGACT
Source organism: Faecousia sp. (assembly GCA_029258495.1). GTDB lineage: Bacteria > Bacillota > Clostridia > Oscillospirales > Oscillospiraceae > Faecousia. The sequence goes on from JARHYV010000089.1 coordinate 1,790, forward strand.
ACCTGAGCGGTGTCAGCGTCACGGATGCTGAGGACGGCCCGATCGCGCAGATCACCGTGGAGCAGAAGATCGATACGGCGCAGCCGGGGAATCAGCAGGCGGTCTACTCCGTCACCGACAGCGACGGCAATGTGGTGAAGGCCGTTCGCAATATCACGGTGAAAAATACGGTGGACTGGGTGGAGATCCAGCCGGCTCAGCCTGTGGAGCCCTCCGTTCCCGAACCCTCCGGTCCTGAGCCCTCCGTTCCCGAACCTTCCGTTCCGGAGCCCTCCGTTCCGGAACCCTCCGTTCCGGAGCCCTCCGTTCCCGAGCCTCCC
>JARHYV010000235.1 GCA_029258495.1 Faecousia sp.
CCACCTGCTCCAGTGTGCGCAGCGCGATGGCTCGTGCATCCTTCTTGGTTTCCTTACGCAGGGTCAGGGCATATTCCACATTCTGCAGCACGGTCATATTGGGGAACAGGGCGTAGTTCTGGAACACGATGCCCATCCCACGGTCAAAGCTGCTCAGACCGGAGATGTCCTTGCCGCCTTTCAGGATCTCGCCGCTGTCCGCTTTCTCAAGCCCGATGAGGATCCGCAGCAGTGTAGTCTTGCCGCAGCCGCTGGGGCCGAGGATGGACAGGAACTCGCCCTCCATCAGGTCAAACGACAGATCATTCAAAACACTCTTGCCGTCAAAGCTCTTGTTGATATTGCGAACCGACAGTTTCGGAGTTAATACTTCCATAGGTCAAGCAGCCTCTCTTTCTCTTTGATATCCTGAATACCGGTCATATCTGCATACTTGATATTCTGGGGATAGTTTTCAATGGCATTGATCTGGCCTTCATAAATGGCCTCCGGGGAGAAGTTTTCCTTGTCATACTTGAGGAATTCATTGACAACGAAATCATACACTTCCTTCACGCCGGGGTTTTCCATGTGTCCTCTGACCACGGCGCTGCCGGTCAGAGAATACGGGGAGCCGTCCTCAGGGAAGATGATCTCCAGGGGCTGCCCGTTGTTGATCTCGTTCACCGCCTGAAAGGTCAGTGCCAGACCGATCCCCACCTCTCCCTGCTTGAGCAGCTTGATGGGGCCGGAGCCGGACTCGGTGAACTGCTTGAGATTTTCGTGGAGCTGATCCACATAGGCAAGCGCCGCCTCATCTCCCATGGTATTGGCCCATGTCTTGTAGAAGAAGTAGCCGGTACCGCTGGATTTGGGGTCCGGCATGGCGATCAGCCCCTTATATTCCGGCTTGAGCAGATCGGCATAGGTCTTGGGGGCCTCCAGACCGTGCTTTTTCAGCACATTTTTGTTCACGACGATGGCACCCGCCTGACGCTCCCATGTGACCCAGAGATTATCATTGTCTGCCGGAGTCAGCCCCTGCATATAGTCCAGTCTGCTGATGCCGGAGATATCCGCCAAAGAGTCTCGGATCTTGTTGAGATAACCGGTTTCCAGTGCCATGACGATATCCACCTCAGAGCCCGGGCCTTCCGCCAACACCTTGGCAGCCGCCTTGCCGGTGGACATGTACATAACTACAATATTATATTGAGGGAACCGCTCGTTGAGCTGCTCCTGCAATGCATCGTTTCGGAACTGCTCGGCAGAGGAGCAGATGACGATGCTTTCCTTGCCGCCGAAATCCGCCATCAGCGTAAATACCAGCGTCACTGCCAGCAAAAGTGCAAACCAATTCTACATAAGGCAACCTCTTGATCAGCAGTAGGTCTTGTCCAGACGCTTAAGGTCGGAGTAATTGTCGATCTCGATAATATCCTCAAAGGTGCAGCTGCGCACCTCCACCTGATAGTGCTTCTGGCAGTAGCGCAGGGAAACCTCGTCCCAGTAGCGCTCCTTGCCGCCGGGCATCTCATAGACGGTCTTGATATCCTCGTACAGCTTGGCACCGTCCTCTGCATTCCAGTAGGAGATACCGAACATGTGGTGGCAGTCCGTGCCGCCCACCATCACCTTGGTGATAACCCGGTTCTTGGTTTCAAAGCACCAGTCGTCGGTCTTGTCCACAGGAACCCCCAGATAATTGGAGGTGTACTGATATTTCTGGATCAGATCTGCATTGTAAAGCACCAGATCTGCCTCCAGAACATAGGCATTCTGCAGCAGATGGCGCACGCACATGGCAGAGGAGATGTTGTTTGCCTCGTTGTACAGGGGATTTTCGATGAAACGGATGTTGGGGTACTTGTACAGCAGCTGATCGAACTGCTCACCCAGATAGCCCCGAACCACATAGATCTCCTCGATCCCCACGGCAGTCACCGCATCCAGAAGGGTGTCGATCATGCGCTTGCCGTTCACACGAACCAGAGGCTTGGGGGTGTTCAGGGTGATGGGCACCAGACGGGAGCCAAAGCCCGCAGCAATGAAAATGGCGCGCTTGACCCGATAAGGCTCCAGAGCCTCCAGTCCCTTCCCGCTGATCCGACCATTTTCAATGAGTCCCTGCTCTGCAAGGGCAGTCACGGTGCGGTTCACCGAGCCCAAGGACATCTCGGTCATTTCCGAGAGCTCCCGCTGAGTCAGCTCTGTGTCATTGTGTTCCATGCACACCAGAATATCGAATTGTTTCCGTGTCAGTTCCATAATATTTCTCTACTTTCTGTGTTGTAGTCTTTATCTATCAGGTCGATTGCAAAATCAAATGGGATGATACGGCAGAAATCGCGCTCTTTCACCCCAAAATGTTCAATTTTCTAAATTTTATCACCCCGTTGGAAAGTTGTCAAGTTCCACTCTTGTAATAAAATATCAAATTCGTGCACAAATCTCTGTAATACACAACAATTCCCCACATATTGTGTTCCATTTTGTCAGCTGAGCCTCCATTTTACTGATACTGTGCCGGAATGACTGTTCCAAATGCCGGCTCAGACATCCTCAAATCCCCCAAAAAGCCTCCGAAATCCGCTTGACAGAGCCCCTGCCTGCCGATACACTTAAAGGATACAAATGATTGGAGGTATCATCATGGCATCAAAGGTTTATTTCACCGATTTCTGCACCAACAATACAGAGTCCCTTCCCCAAAAGCTGGCTCGTCTTGTGATGAGCGCAGGTTTCGACAAGATCGACTTTCAGGATAAGTTCGTCGCCATCAAGATCCATTTCGGCGAATTGGGCAATCTCGCCTACATCCGTCCCAACTACGCCAAGGTCATCGTGGATCTTGTAAAGGATCTGGGCGGCAAGCCCTTCCTCACCGATGCAAATACCATGTATGTCGGCTCCCGGAAAAACGCACTGGATCATCTGGAAACCGCCTATCTCAACGGATTTTCCCCCTTCTCCACCGGCTGTCATGTTATCATCGCCGACGGTCTGAAGGGCACGGACGATGTAGAGGTCAGCGTAGAGGGTGCCGAATACATCAAGACCGCCAAGATCGGCAGAGCCGTCATGGATGCCGATATCGTCATCTCCCTGAACCACTTCAAGGGGCATGAGGAGGCAGGCTTCGGCGGTGCGCTGAAAAATCTGGGCATGGGCTGCGGCTCCAACGAGGGCAAGCGGGACATGCATTCCGCCGGCCGTCCTCTGGTAGACAGAGAAAAATGTATCGGCTGCGGCGAATGTGCCAGAAACTGCGCCCATAACGGGCCCCAGATGAAAGACGGTGCCATGGAGATCGACTGGAGCTGCTGCATGGGCTGCGGCCGCTGTCTGGATGTATGTCCCGTGAACGCCATCTATCACGACGATCAGGAGGCCGTCAATGTCCTCAACTACAAGATCGCGGAGTACGCCAAGGCCGTGGTTCAGGGCAAGCCCAATTTCCATATCAATATGGTGCAGGATGTCAGCCCCTACTGCGACTGCCACGGCAATAACGATCTGCCCATCGTGCCGGATGTGGGTATGTTCGCCTCCTTCGATCCGGTCGCCATCGACCTTGCCTGCTGCGAGGCCGTCAACGCACAGCCCGTCATGCCCGGCTCCAAGCTTGCAAACGCAGAGCGCAGGGATCTGGACAATCTGACCGCCGATTTCCCCCATACCAACTGGCGGACTCAGATCACCCACGGCAAGAAGATCGGTCTCGGGGAAGACAGCTACGAGTTGGTGCGCGTATGAAGATCAACGCAGAATGTATTAAATGTATCCTCAACCGGAATATCGAAACCGCCCGTCTGCACGGCACCGACGAGCAGGTGACGGAATTCACCTTTGACCTGATGCGCATGCTGCTGGACAGCCCCGAGCAGGCAAGCTCCCCCTATTTTGCCCCTCAGATCGCCCGGCTGTACACCAAGCACTTCGGTCTGAGTCAGGATCGCTATGCCGAGGAGAAAGCCATCTCCAACCGGTTCGTTCTGGAGCGCATGGATGCCATTTCCGCCATGGTGCAGCAGTCCGATGACCGGCTCTATGCCGGGTTCCAGTTTGCAATCTTGGGTAATTACATCGATTTTTCCGCACTTCAGGGAGAGCTGAGCTTTGAAACTCTGGACGGCATGCTGGAAAAAGCCAAGGACTTCCATGTGGATCGGGACACCTTCGAGCGTCTGCGCAGGGATCTTGCCGCAGGGCGGAGCCTGCTGTATCTCACGGACAATGCCGGAGAGATCGGCTTTGACCGGATCTTTGCAGAGGAGATCCACCGCCAGTTCCCCGAGCTTTCCATCACCTTCTGCGTCCGCGGCGGCCCCACCCTGAACGATGCCACCCGAGAGGATGCCCGGATCGTCGGGATCCCCTTCCCGGTCATCGACAACGGCAGTCTGATCCCCGGCACCGTGCTTGCTCAGGCTAGCGACGATCTTCGCAGCGCCATCGCTCAGGCCGATGTGATCATCGCCAAGGGGCAGGCAAATGCCGAGACCCTGATGGATACCGGGCACGGATATAATGTGTACTATGCCTTCCTTGCCAAGTGCATCCGTTTCACCCAGCGTTTCGGGGTGCCAAAGCTGTCCCCTGTGCTCATCTCCGAGCGTTCATAAGCCATGCCAAAAGGTGCTGTTTTTCCCACAGCACCTTTTTCGCGTCAAAAAAGTTGGAATTTCCCAGAAATTTTCAACAAAAATCTTGCAATCATTTTGTCTATGTGGTATATTTGGAAGTTGAAAGAGTGTTTTAATCAATTTGCGTCGTAAAGGAGATCTTTTCCTATGCCAAAACAGGAAAATATTCGTAATATTGCCATCATCGCCCATGTTGACCACGGCAAGACCACACTGGTGGACGAAATGCTGAAACAGGGCGGTATTTATCGTGAAAATCAGGCAACCGTTGACCGCGTCATGGACTCCGGCGATCTGGAGCGGGAGCGCGGCATCACCATCCTCGCCAAGAACACCTCCATCTACTACAAGGATGTGAAGATCAATGTGGTGGATACCCCGGGTCACGCCGACTTCGGCGGTGAGGTCGAGCGTATCCTCAAGATGGTCAACGGCGTCATCCTTCTGGTGGATGCTGCCGAAGGCCCCATGCCCCAGACCCGTTTCGTCCTGCAGAAGGCACTGGAGCTGGGTCACAAAGTCATCGTCGCCGTCAACAAGGTGGATAAGCCCGATGCCCGTGTCCACGAGGTCATGGATGAAGTATTGGAGCTGCTGCTGGAGCTGGATGCCACCGACGAGCAGTTCAATTCCCCCACGGTGTTCTGCTCCGGCAGACAGGGTACCGCCAGCTACGGCCCCGATGAAATGGGCACCGATCTGGTTCCCCTGTTCGAAACCATCGTCAACTATATCCCCGCTCCTCAGGGCAACGAAGACGAGCCCCTGCAGATGCTGGTCAGCTCCATCGATTATAATGAGTATGTAGGCCGTATCGCCGTGGGTCGTGTAGAGCGCGGCACCATCAAGGTCAATCAGGAAGTGGTCATCTGCGACTACCACGATACCGAGTTCAAGCAGAAGGCAAAGGTCGTCGCCCTGTACGAGTACGACGGTCTGGGCAAGTCCCCCATCCAGTCTGCCGGCGCCGGTGAGATCGTCGCCCTGTCCGGCATTGCCGATATCACCATCGGCCGCACCATCTGCGCCCCCGATGCCGTGGAGGCTCTGCCCTTTGTGAAGATCTCCGATCCCACCATCGAGATGACCTTCGCCGTCAACGACTCCCCCTTCGCCGGTAAGGAAGGCAAGTTCGTCACCTCCCGCAACCTCCGCGACCGACTGGAGAAGGAACTGATGAAGGATGTTTCCCTGCGCGTCACCGAGCAGGGTTCCGATGCATTCAATGTGGCAGGACGCGGCGAGATGCACCTGTCCATCCTGATGGAAACCATGCGCCGCGAGGGCTATGAGTTCTCCGTTTCCACCCCCAGAGTCCTGACCAAGGAGATCGACGGCAAGCTGTGCGAGCCCATCGAGCGCATGGTTGCCGATGTTCCCGAAGAGTGCATGGGTGCCGTCATCGAGAAGATGGGCCGCCGCAAGGGCGACCTGCTGGGCATGACCCCCGTGGGCAACCGCTACCGTCTGGAGTTCCTGGTGCCCTCCAGAGGTCTGTTCGGCTACCGCAACGAGTTCCTCACCGACACCCGTGGTGAAGGCATCATGAGCTCCGTTCTGGACAGCTACGCTCCCATGAAGGGCGAGATCGAGCGCCGTCTGGTGGGCAGCCTGATTTCTTTTGAAACCGGCGAGGCCTGCTCCTACGGTCTGTTCAACGCGCAGGAGCGCGGCAGCATGTTCATCGGCCCGGGCACACCCGTCTACGCCGGCATGGTCGTGGGTATTTGCAGCCGGAACGAGGATATGACCGTCAATGTCTGCAAGAAAAAGCAGCTGACCAACATGCGTGCCTCCGGCTCCGACGATGCCCTGCGTCTGGTTTCCCCCAGAAACTACTCTCTGGAGCAGTGCCTTGAGTTCCTTGCAGACGATGAGCTGCTGGAATGCACTCCCAAGAGCCTGCGTATCCGCAAGCGTGAGCTGGATCATGCCACCCGTATGCGCCAGACCATGAAAAAGCGTGCAAAGGACTGATTTTCCAAACACAGCGGACTTCCGATGGGAAGTCCGCTTTTTTGCATATCCCCCTGATTTCCGGTCATACTAGTGGGGAAAGGGGTGCTGATATGGTCATATTGCGAACCATTTTATTCTATGCCGTGCTGATCCTTCAGATCCGGCTCATGGGCAAGCGTCAGCTGGGTCAGATGGAGCCAACGGAATTTGTGGTGGCGATCCTCATTGCAAATCTGGCATCGATCCCTCTGGAAGATCCGGATCATTCCGTCTGGTCTGGGCTGCTGCCGATGATCACCATCCTTGCCGCGGAGCGGTTCCTCAGCTGGATCAGCCTGAAAAACATCCGGATCCGGCGGCTTTTGTGCGGAAAACCGGTGATTTTGATTGAGAACGGTCACCTCCTTCGAACCAATCTTCGGCGTACACGGGTCAATCTGGACGAGCTGACCTCACAGCTGCGCGAGCAGGGCGTTCTGGAGATCGAAACCGTTCAGTATGCCATTCTGGAAACCAACGGCGCCGTCACCGTGTTTCCCTTTCCTGCCTTTCAGCCTGCCAGTGCCAAGGATGCAGGGGTCGAGGCAAGCGCACAGGAGCTGCCCTACACCGTCATCTCCGACGGGCATATCCTGTCGGAAAATCTCCTGCATGTGGGCAAGGATCCCCACTGGTTATCGGATTTTTTGTCCGGAAAAGGGTGCTGTGCATCCGATGTGATGCTGCTGAGTGTCACTCCCGGAGGCAAGACCCACCTCATTCGCCGGGATGTCCCTTCCTCCGACAGCGGCAATTCCTAGATTTGGTGTGAAATCCTCAAATTATCATCCCAGATGTTGGGTTTCGACAAACTTTTTATCGTTTTTGTGCTATTGTGTAGACAAGCCGGATGGCTCAAGTCTGACAACCACCGCAGTGGCATCGTCCTCGCTGTCTTCCCCTCCTTTCAGGATCGTTTCCGCCATTTCCCCAGGCGATAGACGATCTTCTTCCCATTGACTGCCCGACAGCCCCTGCATTCCGGCACCATCGCTGAGTAAAATCAGCACCTCTCCTGCATTCAGGGACAGCCGATCCACCGTTTCCCTCTGGCGCTGTGACAAGCCGGGCGGCGGCACGGCTGTCCCGATTTTCCTTATCTGCCCCTTATTCAGCAAAAACGATGGGGCTGCGCCCCATTTATACAGCTCCGCTCTGCCTGTATCCAGCTGGATCTTCACCAGATCCACGGTGGTACAGGCTCCTTTTTCTCTCAGAACCGCCATAGAATTCAGTGTCCTGAGGGCATACTCCGCCGGAAATCCCAATTTCAGCAGCTGGGTCAGGAATCCCGATGCCTGCTCACTTTCCCTGCGTGCCTCGACTCCCGTGCCCATTCCGTCGCACAGCAGCACATAATAGGTATTCCCCGTTCCTGCAAACCAGCTGCAAAGATCCCCGTTCACCGCCTGTCTGCTCCGGGTGTGCATCCCCACATCCGGTGTAAATCTGGCAGGCTTAAAGTGTCTGGAGGCAGCCAGCTCGTCAGAAAGCCCCTGTAAATACAGGGATACGTACCCAAACTGCTCCCGCAGCGCATTGCGGTATTCCTCCAGTCTGCTCCGATCCGCCTTCATCCGGCGCACCTGCTCCTGCCCCCGATGCAGCTCCTGCAAAAGCCTTGCCTGTTTCCGGCAGCCCTTTGGCAGATCCTCCCCAAGGATCCCCGGCTGCTCCAGTATTCCGGGCGGCATCTGTGCCGCCTCCTGTCGCGCTCTGCATGCACGACGCTCCGGACAGGTATCGCAGGCAGCATCCACCGCCCGGAGCATCACCGCGCTGCGATCCATGGCAGGCTCCTCCACCAGAAGGCTCTCTTCCAGCTGCCCGAAGATCATGGACATCTGCTCCAGACGAACCTGTGCCACCGCCGTTTCCCCTCTGCGGTGAACCATCCGGTGCGCCGTGGTGACTCCCGGCAGCAGACACCCGAAAAGTCCCCCAAGCAGCAGCCCCGGCAGCGGCAGCAGATCCACTCTTCCCGTCAGCAGTCCCATGGGCAGAAAGCCCAGTGCCGGACACAGGGCCGCAAACCACCGGCTCTGCCCGGGGATGAGCCGCAGGCAGAACCCCAGACACAGTGCCGCCGTCATGGGAATTGCCGTGACCTGCGCCAGATCCAGTGCAAGCCCCGAGAGCATCACCACCGGCAGTCCGCCCACAGCCGCCAGATATCCGGCGGCAAGATACCCCAGCCCCAGAAAGCGCACCGGCATCACCTGCGCCAGAGCCAGAACCAGCAGCGCCTGGGCAAGCCAGTCGGAGGCGGTGCCCGGATAGCGGCGGCTCGCCTGAAACACCGCTGCCGCGCCCACTGCCGATGCGATCCGCAGCAGATAGGCAGGGATGGAGGTGGTGTCGTGAAAATACTGCTGAAATACCAGTCCCGTGCCTGCCACGATCAAAGCAGCCAGTGCCGGGATCAGCAGCTTTTGACGGGTGCTGATCCCCCGATCCGCTGCAAAGGCGCCCACCAGCAGCCCTCCGATCATCCACGCAAGCCCCTGTACCGCCTGCGTTCCCCAGAAGGTCAGATACCCGGCGCAGCCTGCCAGTGCAATGGCGATCCCCTGCCATCCGCTGCCCACCGCACAGCAAAACCCCATGACAATGGGCTGAAAATCCCGATTCAGCGATGCCGCCGCCAGAAAAAAGCCCGTCAGGGCACAGCCTGCCGTGTGCAGCAAAGCGGTATTTTTGCTCAGCCCTGCGATAACCTGTTTTCCCCGCTGCAATGTCATCAAATCACCTGTCATTTGTTCATCACTGCCTTTCCCATATGTGTAGACAAATCCTATCACGATGAAAAAGATAATGCTGTCGGAACAAAGACACCGTGAAATATTCTTGCCTACCATCAAAAAGCCGTGTATAATGGAGCAAGAATATGAGCAACGGAGGAACGCCCATGGCGACGGAATTTGAGATAAAATATCGCACTTCGGAGGATACCCTCCGTGCCATTGCCGCAGCATTTCCCGGCGGCATGCAGATCCCCATGACCACCACCTATTACGACACGGGTGATCTCGCCCTTTCTCGGCGGAGATGGACGCTCCGCCACCGGCAGGAGGGACAGTCGCAGATCTGCACCCTGAAAACACCGGGGGACGGCAATTTCAGCCGCGGAGAATGGGAATGTGCCTGCGACGATATCCGCAAGGCTGTGCCCATCCTTGCCGCAGCATCCGGCTTGCCGGAGCTGAACGATCTGACAAAGACCGGACTGACCGCTGTCTGCGGCGCCCGTTTTCTTCGCATCGCCGTTGCCATCCCCATCGGGCAGAGCACAGCCGAGCTTGCACTGGATCAGGGCATCCTGATCCACGGGGACAAGACCTGCCCCCTGTGCGAATGTGAGATCGAGCTGAAATCCGGCGATCCTCAGGACATTCTGGCATTTTCTCAGTCGCTTGCGGAAAAATACCGCCTGATGCCGGAAGAAAGAAGTAAATTTGCCCGAGCCAAGGCTCTGGGGCAGGAGGAATAATATGGCACTGGAAAATCTGTTTGCAAATTACGATCGGCTGCTGCTGATGGATACCGAAACCACCGGACTGGATTTCGCCCGGGACGAGATCATCGAATTCTCTGCCGTTGTGGTGGAGCAGTCCCAAGGTCAGCCCAAGGTGACGGCGGAATATGACGAGCTGATCACCCTGAGCCCCGGGGGCTTTGTTCCCCCGAAAATCGAGCAGCTTACCGGGATCTCCACCTCCGACATTCGGGAACGGGGCATCCCCAAGACCCGGGTCTGCCGGGATATTGCCCAGATGGTGGCAGGGCGCACCCTGCTGCTGGCTTACAATGCCCACTTTGATCTGAGCTTTCTGTTTTACCTGCTGCTGCGGGACGGCGATCCTGCCATTTTGAAGGGCAAGGACAAGCTGGATCTGCTCACCGTGTACAAAGACCGCCACGAATACCCCCACAAGCTGTGCAATGCCATCGAGGTCTACGGGCTTTCCGATCGGGTGGTCAATTCCCACCGCGCCATTGACGATGTGATCGCCACCGTTGCCGTCATGGAGGAAATGGAGAAGGAAAAGAACGATCTTGACCGTTATGTAAACCTGTTCGGCTACAATCCCAAGTACGGCATCAGCGGCAAGCCCATCGGCTCCGTTACATACAAGCCCCAGTCCTTCAACCCCGTCCGACCCCTGTACGAAATGTAAGGAGGCATATCATGGAAAAATTACTGGAAATCTGCGTGGACTCCTTTGAGTCCGCCAAGCGCGCCGCTCAGGCAGGCGCAAGCCGCGTAGAGCTGTGTGCCGACCTTCTGGTGGGCGGCACATCGCCCAGTCCGTTCCTGGTCGAACAGGTGGTAAAAAATCTGGATATTCCCGTCAATGTCCTGCTGCGACCGAGATTTGGAGATTTCTGCTTTACCCGTGAGGAAAAAGAAGTCCTGCTGAGAGAGATCGACAGCTGTGCCGCACTGGGAGTCAATGGCGTGGTCATCGGCGCACTCACTCCGGACGGGGATCTGGATATGCCCTTTTTGGAAGAATGCATGCGCCATACGGGCAGTATGCATGTGACCCTGCACCGCTGCTTTGATGTGTGCCGGGATGCATCCGCCGCACTGGAGGATGCGGTTTGTCTGGGCATCGACACCATTCTCACCTCCGGTCAGGCAGCCACCGCTCCCAAGGGACTGTCCCTGCTGAGGCAGCTCCGGGAGCAAGCCGCCGGCAGGCTCCATCTGCTGGCAGGCAGCGGTGTCAACGCAGGAAATATCCGCCTGATCCACGAGGCCGCCGGCATCACCCACTTCCACCTGTCCGGCAAGC
>JARHYV010000006.1 GCA_029258495.1 Faecousia sp.
CGGACAGCATCGATATCCTCCAAGGTGATGGTTTCCGGCAGACGATCGATCATCTGGATCACATTGGCCACCGGATCAAAGTTGGGTCTGTTGCCCGCCAGATCCCAGTAGCCGCTCTCACCCTTGGTAAAACGCTCATAGGCACACAGAGACTGCATGGCCTGCACCGTTGCCATAGTATTGACACCCTGTCCCTTGGCATGCTCAAAACCCTGATCCTTCACCAGATACAGTGCAAGCACGGACATCAGATTGTCCACCTTGTCACCAAAGCCAGGCTCTTCCACCAGATCCCGCTTGAGAACCGACAGTGCAAGGATCGCCTGAGAAACAGACTCTGCATTGCCGTAGTCCAAATTCTTTTCTGCTGCCTTTGCCATGTACCGGATACCCTTTTCGATCGCCTCCTGTACACCGCTCATGTTCTGATAGTAAGACAGTGCCTGCAAGGCCATAGCAGTCATGTCCAGACTGGATCCGCCTTTTTTATCCAGACCGAAACCACCGTTATCCTTCTGATAGGTGAGCAGTTCTGTCACCATGCGCTCTCTGCTCCATTTTGCCCCATCCGGGATCGGTGTGTTCTTGAGATCCAGTGCGATCAGTGCCCATATCAGTGCATTGCTGCCCTGACGAGGCAGATTGGGATGGTTGCAGATCATATCCACAAGGTTCACGCCATCTACATCGGTAATATCCCTGTCCATGATACTCAGCGCCAGTGCCACACGCTCGATCTCAGTGGCAGTAATATCAGGTTTCCAACTTTTTACCGACGCTGCCACACTTGTGTAGTACTGCTCCAGTCGATCCTCGGGCAGCTGCTGACCATCCCGCAAAAGTGCATAGATCGTCCATTCCTGTCCAAAGGTGTAGTCATTCTGACTTATCAGATGCTGCGCAGCGGTTCGTTTCCCCTGCGCAATAAATGCGGGGATATCAAATGCCTGAATATCTCCCTCATCACCGGATACGGTGACGGAGAATGTCACAGGCTGAGCACCTCCGGTGGTATCCACAGGGGTACCTGTCACCTGAACGGTGCCGGGCTTGAGTGCTTTCAGAACATACTGATCGGATGCCACCCAGTTGCCGCTGTCCAGTGTACCGGTATCCCGGATCTGTTTCAGAGAGTCCGGTCGGCTGATGCTTACAATGCCGGTCTGGCTGTATGTCCATACAAGCTCCGGCTCGGAAACTGCCGCATAATCAGAATTCTTTCCCACGAATTTCAGTTCAAGAGGAACCTTATTGCCAACCTCAGCGGTAATGGGCTTTTCTGGAGCGGATACGCTCACCAACGGATTTTCATAGACAAATGTGACCTTGCTTGACCCTTCCACCGGGGTCCCCTGATCATCTGCCTTTGCGGTAAAGGTCACAGTGCCTGCCTTATAGGGGACATACGCTGCGCGACCGCCGAACTGAGCAATCTCCGGATCGCTGCTGATGACCTCATATTTGGTCTTGTAGCTTGCATTGGCAGGCTCAACACTGACCGTAAGCGGAATATCGTTGAACTGACCGCTGCCCATGGAATTTCTGCCATGGATGCTGTGGGTTCCGCTGATGCCCGGAACGATAGATGTAATGGGCACATACTCAGAGGTAACGGAAATAGTAACGGGTGCGCCGCCATGCTTGGGGGTCACAGTCAGCTTGGCTGTGCCCGGCTCAGAGAAATAAAATACAGCGGTATTGTACATGGTGTGAAGGATCTCGGGCTTTTCTGATTTGAGATCTACCAGATAGGATGGCATCGGCTGATAGGCATCGCTGCCTTCGTACTTTGCCTGGATCTCCAGTCGGTTGTCGGAGGATCCCTGCACCGTGACCGAGTCATTGATCACATTTCCATCCAGAACCAGTCGGATCTGTTCGATCTTCTGAGAATTGGATACTACCCGGATCTCAGCTGCCAGCTGCTCAGAGCCGTCAGCTTTGCGTTCGGTAGCCCTTACTACCGCACCGCCATCCTGATAAACGCACAGCCGAGCATTGTCGAACAGAGCGATCACTCCTCGATCAGCGCGATCCTCGCAAGACCAGCTGATGGTACTGCCCGCCGGAACATCCTTCAATCGGAAATTTCCGGCAAAATTGTCCCTACCGGTAGTCAGCTGAGGAGAAAGATCCAGCCTTCCATCCTTCACCGTTTCCGTTCTGCCGTCATTCCATACGAACTCTACGGGATAGAGGTTCTTGGAGCCATCGATCACATGCTCGCCCTGATCCTCACCCAGATAGGGATACCCCTCTGAATTGCGCCCCCAACGAAATCCATAATCACCCTTATTTTGATTGAGTTGAGCAACAAAGCCATCGGAGCGCAGTTCATCATCGCCTACGGCCCTGCTGGAGAACATGCTGTCGCCAGGAACCCCCAGAATATTCTCCACAGAGTTGGAGGCTGCCCAGTAGCAGTTATAGAATTTGCCGTTGCTGAAACCGTTGGTATTCGCATGATCCGTGGACTTTTGGAAATGAACGAATGCACCTCGGCGGTTGTGCCCCATGGTCAGACAATTTGCCATGATGCCGCCCTCGGTCATTCTCATAACAAAGCCGGTAGAATGCTGTCCGGAAACCTGACTCACGCAGTTGACGATCAATCCGCCCTTCAAATTCTGAGCATATGGTGCCAGCTCATAGCGGTTGGGGCAATTTCCCTCAACCTTCACATTCAGGTTCTGCACCACACCGGAAGACAGGATCTCATCAAAAAGCGAACACCCGTCATACTGGAAGTTCAGGGTGATCGTATGTCCGCCGCCGTCGAAGACGCCCGCCAGATTGCGGCTCCAGAAACTCTGGTTGATCTCAATGTCCTGCGTCAGCTGATAAAACTTGCCCGGTGTATCAAAACGGGTCTTTTTGAATTCCTCCGCACTGGAGATGTAGGTGATGCCCTCCTTCGGAAGCTCCACAGGCAGGTGGCTGCGCACCTTTTCCTTCAGGGCTGCCAGTGCCTCCTTCAGTTCCGTTTCTGCTGCATCTACCTCGTCCTGTGTCACGCCGTATGCCGCTGCTGTATCCTTCGCTTTCTTCAGCGCTTCCTGCATAGCCGCCCAGCTGTCCGCGGTATAATCGCTCTCGTTTCTTCCTTCAGCATCCTGAATGGCTGCCTTCAGCTTATCCAGATTGGCATGCTCGACATCTCCTCCGCCGGCAACCAGTCTGGGAAGACCGCCATCAACAGCCTCCCACACAAAACCCGTACCCAGCTGCTGCTTGTTCAGCTGATCCACGAAGGCCTGTGTCTTCATATCGTCTGCCGACTTGCCTTCCACAGGCTCTTCGATGTTGTAATCTCTGCCCTGTCTGCCCAAGCCAAAGGCTTTTGTTGCACTGCTGCTGTCAAAATAGCAGTTGGAAAAAGTCGAAGGTTTTTGCGGAGAACTGATATCCGAGGCATCTCTTGCAATACCAAAGCCCTTCGTCGCTGAATATCCGCCGGCAAAAATGCAGTTGCGGATCTCGGATCCGGCCTCTGCCCGATAGGCAAGACCGCCCATCTGACTGTCCATGCTGCCGCTGATCCGCACAGTAGACAGACAGTTATAGAGCTTACCGCCGGCCATATATACAACAATACTTCCGGTGAGGTTATCCTGACCGCGCACCGGCTGAGTCGATGTAAGGATCAGGTTCTGGATCGTACCTGTGGACTTGTTGGCAAGCGGACGACCACTCGTCAATGTGATGGTGTGACCCTTTCCATCCAGAATGCCCTCCACCTTGCTGATCATTTTGCCTACCGTAATATCATTTGCCAGCTCGTAGGTACTGCCGGCAGGAATGACATTCGGCAGCTGATTTCCATCCGTGATCTGCACGGTACCGGATACTGCAAGCACCTGAGACTCCTCAGCCATTTCATCGATCTGAGGTTCCTCAGCTGCTTCAGAGGGCTGTTGGATGTCTTCCGGTTCATCCGTCTGAGTTTTCTCCTGTGTTTGAGGAGCTTGAGCATCACCAACCGTTTCGTCTTTCTGGGCCTGCTCCTGAATTTGGGGTTCCTGAATTTGGGGTTCCTGAGCACCATCTACCGGTTTGATTGGCTGTGCCGCTATGTCACTGATTTCAGATTCCTCACGCTCTTCGTTGATCTGAATCACATTCGATTCTGCACTGACGGCCAATGGTGCGGCAGAGCTTGTATAACACAGCAGTGTCGCAAGCACCATGGCCAGTGCTCGACTCCCCCATCGTTTTTTGTCTTTTTTTCTCATGACCTGTCTCCTTTGACGCAATTCTCTATGGATAAGAAAAGACCTCCTGCGTAAACAGAAGGTCATAAAAACACAAAAAACACCCCATAAGGGCCAGCAGGCTGCTCTTCATCCCAGAATAACCTTCCATCCATGTATCGGGCTAGTCTTCTGACTCAGTTTCATCCTCTCAAACGCCTTCTCAGGAAATTCCCAATGGTATCATATGTTTGATCGTCCACTTTACAGCAGGGGTGTCTGTATCGGGTTTGCACCGATTTCCTATTTAACGCCGCAGCAGCGGCAGTACCCTTTACACTATTCAGTTGGTTTTATCATCGAATAGGCAGTGCATTTGGTGTGCTATTCGATCCATATCGGTATAAGTATAACGACTGTCATCAGAGAAGTCAATTCACATACTATGTTTTTTCTTATAATTCGATAAATTTTTATATAATGCTTTCTGCACTCGGACATTGGTATCCCGCACATAGATTTTTCTGAGCATCATAAGCACTCACCGCTCATTCAGCTAATCGGAAAGCGGAGAATGCCCATAAAAAAACAGTGCACATAACCTGCACATGCGTACAAACGAATAAAAAGCAGAACACCGATATGCTAATTCTTTCATCCGCACGATCTAAGTGTTTTGCTTTTCTTTTATGGTGCAGGAGTTCCTTCCGACCTTATTCCCAGAAAATAATATTTTTATAAAAAAAGAGACGATCTTACGATCGTCTCTTTTTTGGTGCGCGAGGCGGGAGTCGAACCCGCATGCCCGGAATGAGCACTAGAACCTGAATCTAGCGAGTCTACCAATTCCACCACTCGCGCATATCGTCGCCGACTATTGCCAGACGACTCGCTTATAATATCACAGCATCATCACTTTGTCAACAACATTTTCATAGTTTCTCAACATTTTTTACAGCGCATATCCATCCACCGAATCAGCCAATCAAGGACATCCATCGAGCCTGGCGATAAAAGCGCCGCAAATCCTCCGCTCGTATCGGAAATCAAAAAATAAAAGAGATGATCCTCTGACCATCTCTTTTGGTGGAGCCACTTCACCGTTCGACGAACCTTGTGTTCATCCGGCTCTTAATTTGGTGGACCCGAAGGGGATCGAACCCTCGACCTTACGGATGCGAACCGTACGCTCTCCCAGACTGAGCTACGGGACCATTCATTTTTCCTCATTATACTCCTCTGGTTTTTCCCTGTCAATACTTCCGATTTATTATTTTCTATGTTATAATGTGTGGCAGTCTGAAAGGAGCGAA
>JARHYV010000303.1 GCA_029258495.1 Faecousia sp.
TTCATACAAAAAAGCCTCCGATCTTCTGATCGGAGGCTTTTGCACATATTACTGGAATTCCACAGGGGCGCCATCCTGAATGATCGCCACATAGGTCTTGCCCACGCCGAAGGTCAGGGGCTTGCCGTCCTCCGTGGTGTAGACAAAGGGATCCTCGATATCACTTCTGGACCACTTGATGGGGATGAGCTTGCCGTCACGGGCATAGTAGCCGGTACCCTCGCCCACGGTGTCCATCTGGACATGGATGCCGTTGGACAGCACCCAGCGGTTGGCATTGAGGATCAGCACATTGCGGAAGGGCACCAGCTTGTCGGTGTTGCCGTCCACATAGTCCATATCGTACTGATTGAGGGTGTATGCCTTCAGCTCTTCGTTGTAATTGCAGATGGTTTCCTTACCGCCGTCCTGGAAAGCCACCACGATCTTATTGGCCGGCTGACCGCCGAAGGCGGCACTGTCGTCAAAGGTAAAGCCGTACTGGGCATCCTCCTGCTTATTCTGGCGGTACTCATAATCCTTGGCGAATTCCACCAGATCCTTGCCCTCTACAAACAGGCTGTGCTCGTAGCCCACATTATCTGCGCGCCACTCGTCCCGATAGAAGTAGTTGTTGGAAATAAGGGCATTCATATAGTCGACATCCTTCTCAGAGATCATGCCCAGCACATTGCTTGCGCCGCCGGCGCTGCAATAGATGGCATCATACCCCTTGACCAGATCGATAAAGGGCGGACGCGCGCTGCGAACGGAGCCGATGGGGCCTGCCTTGGCAGGATCAGAGAAGATCGCCATAAAGCGGGTCATGCCGCCCTCGACACAGGTTTCATAGATCACATCTGCTGCGCCGACACCGTGGTGGGGCAGAGCGACCGAGTGGTTGTTGATCATGATGGCATAGGGACGGCTCTCGATCTTCTTGTCCACGGGCTCTCCTGTCAGGGGATTGACAATGGCAGGGGCAGGCTTGGTGGTTTCCGTGGGAACGGTGGTGGGAGCCTGAGTGGTTTCTGTGGCGACACTGGGCACGGAAGTGGTTTCGGTAGGCTCTTGTGCATCCTTACCGCAGCCGCTCAGCACAAGACACAGCGTCATCATCAGAACGATATATTTTTTCATGGTACTCTTCCTTTCGTATCATACAGTCATGAACTGGCAAACACCAGTATGGTCACTATACCACACTATGAAAAGAAAGAAAAGAGTTTATTCTACAATTCTTCTTTGGTACCGGAAATTTTGTGTTTTTCTCCAACATTTCTTCCGAATTATGTAAACCATCGATTATAGTCCCCATCCTTTTCCAACGGAAATCCGGGGGATGTTCATAGGGTTATCATTGAATATGCCTTGGTCAAATCCCTTCCGGATCGGTCTTGGCAGGGCACCTGCCTGATAAAAAAGCGCAGCCGCGGAACACCGCGGCTGCACCTGCTGAATGTTATCTTCTCTTAGCCAGAGGCTCTGAACGATCCTGCGCCACCAGAAGATCCGAAATAATGCTGTTGGACACCAGAAAGCCCTGAGGGGTCAGGTTCCAGCGATCGTTGTCGCAGCGGGCAAGCCCTCTGGCCTCATTTGCCCGCAGCACATCCTCCAGCGGCCCGAAGGGCAGCAGATAACTGCTCTCGTACTCCTGCCGATTGATGCCGCCGATGGTGCGCAGGCGCATCATCAGATACTCTCCTGCACGCTCCCGGACAGGGATCTCGCTGATCTCGCTGATGATCTGACCGCCCTCGCGGATCCCGGCGATATACTGGGGCAGGCTGCGGACATAGGTGTAGCGCTTGCCTGCAAAATCAGAGCTGGCATCCGGCCCGAAACCGATATATTCCATGCCTGTCCAGTATTTCAGATTGTGTCTTGAAACCTTGCCACGCTTGGCAAAATTGGAGATCTCGTACTGGCGGTAGCCGTATCCCTTCAGGATCTCCACCGCTGCCAGATACATATCCGCCTGAGTGTCGTCATCTGCAAGGTTGCATTGATCCTGATAGTCGTAAAGGGGCGTGCCCTCCTCCACCTTGAGTCCGTAGCAGCTGATATGCTCCGGCTTGAGGGTGAGGACATTTTCCAGTGTGTTCCTCCAGCTCATCAGGCTCTGGTTGGGCAGTCCGTACATCAGATCCACCGACACATTCTGAAACCCTGCGCGGCGGATGCGGTGGTAGGCATTCACCGCCTGCTCGAAGGTGTGGGGTCTGCCGATCTTGCGCAGGATCTCGTCATCGTCGCACTGGATCCCCAGACTGACCCGATTGAACCCCTCGGCACGCAGCCGCTTGAGCAGGCTGTCCTGCACCGACTCGGGATTTGCCTCAAAGGTGATCTCTGCATCGCCTGCCACATCAAAGCTGCGCCGGATCGCCGTCAAAATGGTGGCAAGTCCCTCTGCGCCGAAATAGCTGGGGGTGCCGCCGCCGAAATAGATGGTATCCACATAGTGGTTGGGCGCAAGGGGGCCGGTTTCTTTGATGTGCCGGCACACGGCATCCAGATAAGCGTCGGCCGTGGTTTCGTCCTTATCTGGGATGGAGTAAAAGTCACAGTATTGACATTTGCTCCGGCAAAAGGGCACATGGACATAGATGCCCAGAGGTGTTTTATTTTTTCGAGTGGTTAAAAAAGCCATGATTGTTCTCCTATTTCACTTGGGTCATCCCTTTTCCCGGGAAAAGGGATCAAAAGAAGAAACGGCAGCGTCCGGCTCAGTCCTCGTCCAGCTTGAGGACGGCCATAAAGGCTTCGGAGGGAACGGAAACCGTACCGAAGGTACGCATTCTTTTCTTGCCCTCCTTCTGTTTCTCCAGCAGCTTCTTCTTACGGGTGATATCGCCGCCGTAGCACTTGGCAAGCACATCCTTGCGGACGGCTTTGATGGTTTCACGGGCGATGATCTTTCCGCCGATGGCTGCCTGAACGGGGATCTCAAACTGGGCACGGGGGATATTCGCCTTGAGCTTTTCACAGATCTTGCGGGCACGGGCATAGGCATTGTCCGCAAACAGGATAAAGCTCAGGGCATCCACGATATCGCCGTTGAGCATGATGTCCAGTTTTACCAGCTTGGACTCCCGATAGCCGATGAACTCATAGTCCAAAGAGCCATAGCCCCGGGTGCGGGACTTCAGCGCGTCAAAGAAGTCATAGATGATCTCGTTCAGGGGCATCTGATAGTGCAGCTCCACACGGTTTGCATCCAGATACACCATGTCCTTGAACTCACCTCTTCGGGAGGTGGCAAGATCCATCATGTTGCCCACATATTCCTGAGGGCCGATGAGGCTGATCTTCACAAAGGGCTCCTCTGCCCGGGCGATCTCCATGGGATCGGGGTAGTCCAGAGGGTTATCCACCATCAGCACGGTGCCGTCGTTCTTGGTGATGCGGTAGACGACATTGGGTGCCGTGGTGATCAGATCCAGATTGTATTCCCGCTCCAGACGCTCCTGAATGATCTCCATATGCAGCAGACCCAAAAAGCCGCAGCGGAACCCAAAGCCCAGTGCAATGGAGCTTTCCGGCTCATAGGTCATGGATGCATCGTTGAGTTTCAGCTTTTCCAGTGCGTCCCGCAGATCCTGATACTTGGCGCCGTCGGCAGGGTAGACGCCGGAATACACCATGGGCTGCACGCTGCGGTAGCCGGGCAGTGCCTCCTTGGCAGGATTTTCCACCGATGTGATGGTATCGCCCACCCGGGTGTCGCCCACATTCTTGATGGATGCGGTGATATAGCCGACTTCGCCTGCGCCGATGCAATCTCTGGGGGTCAGACCCAGAGGGTTCATCACACCTACCTCCACGATCTTGTATACGGCGCCGGTTGCCATCATGCGGATATCCATGCCGGCACGCAGAGTGCCTTCCTTCACACGGGTATAGACGATGACACCCCGATAGGAGTCGTACTGGCTGTCGAAAATCAGCGCCTGAACGGGGGCATTGCGATCTCCGGTGGGTGCCGGCACATCCTTTACGATCATCTCCAGAACGGAATGGATGTTGATGCCGTTCTTTGCGGAGATCTCGGGGGAATCCTCGGCAGGGATGCCGATGATGTCCTCCACCTCCGCCTTTACCTCGGCAGGACGGGCAGAGGGCAGGTCGATCTTATTGATGACCGGCAGCACCTCAAGCCCTGCATCGATGGCAAGATAGGTGTTTGCAAGGGTCTGTGCCTCCACGCCCTGACTGGCGTCCACCACCAGTACCGCACCCTCGCATGCGGCAAGAGAACGGGATACCTCGTAGTTGAAGTCCACATGTCCCGGCGTGTCGATCAGGTTCAGGGCATAGCGCTCCCCGTCATCGGCGGTATAGTCCAGCTGAACAGCCGTTGCCTTGATGGTGATGCCCCGCTCCCGCTCCAGCTCCATGGAGTCCAGGATCTGAGCCTCCATCTCCCGCTGGCTGATGGCATTGCACTCCTCCAGAAGGCGGTCTGCCAGAGTAGACTTGCCGTGGTCGATGTGTGCAATGATGGAAAAATTACGAATTTTTGACAGTTCTGTCATAATACACCTCGTGCGTTATGTGTGATCCGGAGCTTTGGAGAAACCTTCCGTCCTCGCTCCAATAGAAAATCCCATAGTTTCTTCATTTTATATAGTATATCGGACTTTTGTCAAAAAGTAAACCGTATGTTTTGAAAAGATGCGGGGATACTGGATTTGAGGGAAAAAGCACGAAATGTGATAAAAATAAAAATTTTTCTCGAAAACCCTTGCCGAAATCCAGAAAAAGGGTTATAGTCTACCCGGAAATAAGCGATTTCAAGTAAAATGAGGAGAGAGCTATGGCTAACGAAAAAAAGACCAACAAAAATAATGAAGAACTGTATGCTGCTCTGCAAAGCCTGATTGCCAAGGGCAAGAAGGAAGGTATGATCCGTGCCGCAGACCTGAATGCACATCTGGAAAAGATGGATCTGAGCGCCGACCGCATCGAGGATATCTACGACAAGTTCGAGGCAATGAACATCCAGATCGTCGCATCCGAGATGGAGCTGGATATGGAAGATGCTCTGGATCTGGACGGCGTGGACGACGGCGACATCGATCTTTCCGGTCTGGATGACGAGGATCTGATCGACCCGGTGGATCTGGCAGCAGAATACAATTTGGATGATCCTGTCCGCATGTATCTCAAGGAGATCGGTCAGGTCAAGCTGCTCTCTGCCGAGGAAGAAGTGGATCTGGCAAAGCGTGTTTCCGAAGGGGATCAGTATGCCAAGAACAAGCTCACCGAGGCAAACCTCCGACTTGTGGTGTCCATCGCCAAGAAATACTCCGGACGGGGTCTGCACATTCTGGATCTGATCCAAGAGGGCAACACCGGTCTGATCCGTGCCGTGGACAAGTTCGACTGGACAAAGGGAAACAAATTCTCTACATATGCCACCTGGTGGATCCGGCAGGCCATCACCCGTGCCATTGCCGATCAGGCCCGTACCATCCGTGTCCCGGTGCATATGGTAGAGGTCATCAACAAGGCGACCCGCTGCAACCGCAAGCTGGTTCAGGAGCTGGGTCGTGAGCCTACCCACGAGGAGATCGCAAAGGAACTGAACCTGCCCGTGGAAAAGATCATCGAGGCGACCCGTACCGCAGCCGATACCCTGAGCCTTGACACCCCTGTGGGTGACGAAGAGGATACCTCCATCGGCTCCTTCGTCGAGGATGAGCACACCCCCGGCCCTGCGGATGCAACCTCCAACGCGCTGCTTGCCGAGGCTCTGAAGGAGATCCTCGACACCCTCACCGAGCGTGAGGCGGATGTGCTGAAGATGCGTTTCGGCATGTACGACGGCAGAACCCATACACTGGAGGAAGTGGGTCAGATCTTCGGCGTTACCCGTGAGCGTATCCGCCAGATTGAGAATAAGGCAATCCGCAAGCTGCGCCATCCCAGCCGTGCCAAGAAAATCAAGGATTTCTACTGCTGATTTTCCCCCCGATACGCTCTGTATCGGGGGTTTTCCTTGCGGATCATCTGTATACCTGCCACAGGCAGGTATCATTATTTTTATTCGCTGCGCGGAGCACTGTATTTTGCTGTATACCTGCCACAGGCAGGTATGATCATTTTTATTCGCTGCGCGGAGCACTGTATTTTGCCGTATACCTGCCACAGGCAGGTATCATTATTTTTATTCGCTGCGCGGAGCACTGTATTTTGCTGTATACCTGCCAC
>JARHYV010000134.1 GCA_029258495.1 Faecousia sp.
CAGACGCTGCTGATCAGTTTTTATCTTGGGGATTTTACGCTGATGCGCTCTGTGGTATATGTAAGCGGCCCTTTGTCTGAGGGAGCATATGCCAATGGAGATGAAACAGAAACCCGGGTGTTTCCTGCAGATACATCAAGAAAAACGAATCTTTTTTACTTTCTGAGCGATGTTTCGTTACAGACAGACCAAGAAAATCGCACGATCGTCTGCTATGGGGACTCAATCACGGCCCAAGATTGGCCGGATTATTTGGCCATGCGTTGTCGGGAAGAGGGGTTTTGTCACACTGCAATCGTCCGCCGTGCGACCAGCGGGTCACGGATCCTTCGAGAATACCATTGCCTGACCTATGAATCATATGGCCTTATGGGAAGTAAGCGTTTTGCTCATGAAGTGCCGACAGATGGCGCGGACACTGTGATCATTCAGCAGGGGATCAACGATATCATACATCCGGTGGGGATAGAGATCAATCCATTCCGCCCAATGAGAGATCTTCCGACGGTGGAGGAACTGATCGACGGATTAAAAATGTACATTTCGCAGGCAAGAGAATTGGGATATCATGTATATGTCGGAACCCTGCTGCCGATGGGCGGCTGGCGAACGGACGCACCATTTCGGCAGGAGATGCGTCATGCGTACAATGAGTTTATTCGAACAACAAGTCTGATCGATGGGTGCATAGACTTTGACAAGGCTTTGCGGGATCCCAATCGTCCGGACTGGTTTCTGCCGGAATATGATTCCGGCGATCATCTGCACCCCAGTAAGCTGGGATATCAAAAAATGGCAGAATTGATCCCGGGGAATTTACTGAAATGATTATAATGAGAGGTGAATATCATGTCATGGAACATTGAAGAAGCGATCACATATTACAAAACGCAGGGGGCACCATCTGATCAGTCTGCATTGACAGGCTTGTTAAAGGAGGTACAGCAAGAGAATGGCCGCGGGATCCCTATGTGGGCAGTCACACAGATTGCTCAGAGCTGCGGTGTCAAGGAAAGTTATCTGCTTGCGATCATCAAGCGGATCCCCAGTCTAAGAATTGAGGATACCCACTGTCTTGAGCTGTGTGGTGGGCCTAATTGCAGCAAACGGGCCGGTCTGGCAGATTTTGTGGAGAAGACCTACGGAAGACATCCTGCCGGATTTACCCTGAAATATACAGGATGCATGCGCATGTGCGGCAAGGGCCCCAATATCAAATGGGATGGAAAAATCTATCATCAGGCGGATGAAAAACTGATTGCAGAGTTAGTTGGCGGTAAGTGACTCTCTATTCCTCAAAAACAGCACCCTTGCAGCTTGCGCTGGGGTGCTGTTTTGTATTCAGCTGATACCGAATTGTGGGTCAGGGCGCGTGTGAGCATATAGGAGGCAGTTCAGCCCTGTATAACAGAGGTGATTTCTGAATGTGTCGAAAATGGTACTTTTTTGGGAATTTCAGACTGAAGTAGGATTGAAAATGGTTCACTCTACTGCCAGTAGAGTGATTTGACGGGCAATTCTACCCTCAGTTAGAAGAAAGCAGATGCTATGGCTGCAATGGTAGGTTGATTAAACCTCGCGTTATAGATATAATATCCAACGATAATCTGAACTTCTCAACATGTGGCACGGTTCTGGGCCGG
>JARHYV010000023.1 GCA_029258495.1 Faecousia sp.
ACAAGGATGGCGAACCTGATATCAATATCGATACCGATAAGGATGGCAAACCCGATGTTAATATCGATACTGATAAGGATGGAAAGCCCGATCTAAATGTGGACATCGATGGAGATGGTAAGCCTGATTTGAACATCGATACCAATGGTGATGGCAAGGCGGATGTTAATATTGATACCAATGGCGACGGCAAGCCTGATTTGAACCAGGATATCGATGGTGATGGCAAGCCTGATCTGAATATTGATACAAATGGTGACGGTGTTGCAGACAAGAACATCGATGCCAATGGTGATGGTGTCATCGATTTCACCGATGGTCCTGCCAATACTGGCGATTCCATGATGATGCCTGTTTGGTTCATGCTGTTGGCAGTATCTGTTGTTGGATGTGCTCTGTTGGTTCTTACCAAGAAACATTCAGCCAAGTGAGCGTTTCAGTTTGCTCTTATAGAAACAACTTTGACCATGTTGCAATAATACGAGCATATCTGAATATCGTCCAAAGTTCATAAGAATAATCGCCGGACACCTAGGTGTCCGGCGATTTTTGCGCCTGAAATACCCATTCAAGCTTTCCTGAAACGACAGAAATTTTATCTGGTTGCGTTCTTCTTGCAGGATTCCTTGTCGTGTTCGCAGTCTGCATTGTTATGAGCATCGGTTTTACAGGAATACGCATTTTGTGTGCAGACATTTTCTGCCTCAGGTCGTTTCATGCCTTTTTTAGCCATTTCAATCACCTCGCTGTTATCTTGTGTGAATGCGTAAAAAACATACAGCCTTTCAGCAGGGAAATTTTCCCATTTAACAGAGAATTCCAAAAATCGCCTGCTGTTGTATTAACAGCAGGCGATTTTGAGCAAAAGGGATCAAATGTTATTGACGATATTGCGTGCGACATAGATGCCGCTTGCAGAGGCATGGGAGAGGGAGTGGGTGATACCACTGCCGTCACCGATGATGTAAAGCCCCTTGTGCTTGGTTTCCAGATTTTCGTCAACAGCTACCTCCATGTTGTAGAATTTGACTTCCACACCATACAGCAGGGTATCGTCGTTGGCTGTGCCGGGAGCAATTTTGTCCAGGGCATAGATCATCTCGATCAGACCATCCAGCAGACGCTTGGGCAGAACTAGACTCAGGTCACCGGGAGTAGCGTTCAGGGTAGGGGTAGTGAAGGATTCTTCAATACGGTTGGGTGTGCTCCGACGGCCACGGATCAGGTCGCCGAACCGCTGTACGATGACACCACCGCCAAGCATGTTGCTCAGGCGGGCGATACTCTCGCCATAGCCGTTGGAGTCCTTGAACGGCTCAGAGAAGTGCTTTGCGACCAGAAGTGCAAAGTTGGTATTCTGAGTCTGTTTTGCAGGATCCTCATAGCTGTGTCCGTTAACAGTGACAATGCCGTTGGTATTTTCGTTGACCACGGCACCCTTGGGGTTCATACAGAAGGTACGAACCTTATCGCCGTATTTCTGGGTGCGATAGACGATCTTGCTTTCATACAGTTCGTCGGTCAAATGAGAGAAAATTTCAGCAGGAAGTTCGACACGAACA
>JARHYV010000188.1 GCA_029258495.1 Faecousia sp.
ATACAGAGCGGTTCCGATGGTTACAGCCTGCAAAATTGCTCTTGACAAGTCCGGCAGAAAATAGTATAGTTGCTTTCGGTGGTTAGTTCGGACTAACCAAAGAAGAGATACCAAAGCCAAGCTGCCTGATAAAGGCGGTGCGCTGGAATTTTTGCGGTCTTTGCAGCAGCAAGGATTTTTTCAATGACTTAGGTTAGTGATAACTAACTGGCAGTTGAACGCGTGGTTAGTTAAGACTAACACGAAATGAGTAAAACAGATTTCTGGAGGATCGTTATGAAACCAAAGACACGAAAGGCATTGATGTGGGGCATCCCGGTTCTGATACTGCTTGTGATCGGAGCATTCTTTCTGTGGAAGAGCAGTGCAGGCCCTGAGCCGATCACCGGAAATCTGCCGGAATATGAATTTGAAGAACAGCAGGTAAGACAGACACAGCCGGCCGGACAGTCCGGCGGCATCGAGATCCCGGGCTATTCGGTCATTCCGATCAAGGCCGACACCACGGATGTGGAGGTGGATCTGTATAATCCGGAACAGAACGATGTCTACTTCCAGATCACCTTTGTGCGGAAGGATACGGGAGATGTATTGTATGAGTCCAAGCTGATCGAGCCGGGACAGCACCTTTACAACATCACCTTGACGCAGCCGCTGGCGGAAGGGGACTATGATATCACCATCCGGTATGCAACATTTGCATCGGACGGGTCATTTGCACCGAGAAACGGCGCAAATGTGGACTGCATGATCCGTGCAGGTGCTTAATTTCGGGTTTTTCACTTCGGTGTGAAATCACAATATTATCAAATTTCAGGAGGAAATATCATGAAAAACACCCTAAAGCGCATGACCTCTGCGGCAATGGCACTGGTCATGGCCATCGGCATGGGCGCAACGGCTGCATCGGCAGAGGCTCCCTACAAGGACGGAAACTACACCGGCAAGGTGGTCTTCATGCATGAGACCAACAATACAAACAGCATGTGTAATTCTCTGTTCGATCAGGATGCCGATATCAAGGTGACCGGCAACAAGGCGGAGATCCGCCTGTACACGGCGTTTCCTGTTCCCAATTTCAAGAATGACGGAGCAGACGGAACCGTCAAAAATATGGTAATGACCATCGACAAGCAGGACTATACCGCGGTTTCCGACATCAAGACCAAGCCGGAGCGTCAGTTTGACGAGGCAGGTCTGATGTTCGGCATCACTGCCGGGAAAAAGCTCCCCACCCAGGTGCTGACTCTCACCGTTCCTACCGACAAGCTGGACAGCCTTGCCAATCCCACTCCCACCAAGGCATTCGTCAATGTGGTCATGAAGAAGGATGTGAACTTCCGCTTTAAGCTGACCAATATCACTCCGGTGAAGGAAGAGTCCGCACCCGACAATACCCAGACCAAGTCAATGGAGATCCGTGCAGAGGTCGCCGCACCCACTGCTACATATACCGTGAAGATCCCTGAAAATGTGACACTGGGCACCCTGTCTGCGACTCAGGACAATGTGATCGATTACACCGTAGAGGTTACAGCGGAGAACATGGGAGCAGGTCGTGTAGAGGTTTCCGTACCCAATGCAGGTGTCCTGAAAAACGGAGAGAAGGAATTGGCCTACACCAACAGCTTTGGCACACAGCAGACCACCAAGACCGGCACGATGAACGGCAAGTTCACCGTTGCCGCCAAGGATGTGGCAGCAGCCACTGCCGGCAATTACACAGGCAATGCAACCTTTACCATCAGCTATTTCGCCGGCTAAGCGTCGGATCGTCAGAATGAAATGATTTGGAAGTTTCCGCAGGAATCCGATATTTCTGCGGAAATTTCCACCTATATCCAACCGAGATGTTCAAAAAGGAGCATGTCCATGAGAAAAATGAGAAAAGGGATCGCATGGGTGCTGAGCTTGGTGCTGTGCCTGAGTGTTTCCCTTTCGGCAGCGGCTGCCATGGCTCCGACGGACGAGCAGCAAGCAGCTCCGGACTCGGCCGTCCATACCTCCAGTCAGTCTACCACTCTGGAGGCTACGGTTTCACCCTCGGCAACCTATTCCGTTCGGATCCCGGAGAGTGTGACTCTTGGCACGCTGCCGGAGCAGGGGGATCTGAATATGCCCTATACCATTGATGTGACCATGCAGGAGGGCAGTGACGGAGCGGTTCGGGTGTCTGCGGAAGAACAGGTAGCGCTGCTGCCGGAAAATCGGGAAGAAGGAGCAGGACTGCCCTGCCATAACCGATTTGCAGCGGTGTCCTTTACACAAAGCGCAAGCGCAGAGGGAATGCTCACCGTTTACGGCGAGGATATCCGCGCAGCAGCACCGGGGGCATATGCCGGAACACTGAATTTCTATCTGGAGTATATCCGGGATCCAAAGCCGGAGCCTCCGACTCCGCCGGAACCCCCGACACCCCCGACCCCTCCGACTCCGCCGCCTTCCACCGATCCCACGACTCCCGTGGCGCCGGAGGATGGGACGGTCTACTATACGGCAACGGTGACCATGCGCAAGGACGGCGCATTCGGGGAACTGAGCATGTGCAACGGGCTGTTCCATCGCACGGCGGATATTGCCGTGAAGGACGGCATAGCCACCGTGACCATGTATGTGATCGATCCGGTGCCCCAGTTTGCCTCGGACGGCACACCGCTTTCCCATGTGGTGATGCATTATGAGGGGAAGGATATTCCGGCGACTGTGGATGCAGAGCATCGGGTCATGAAAGCGTTTGAGCAAATGCCGGGATTTATCCCCGAAGGCGGCAGCTATCCGGCATCGCCGGTGGTGGTCAAGCTGCCGGAGCGCGCCCTGAAGGACTCTCTGGCGCAGAAATTGACCAGTACCGCTTTCGTGGAAGCGGTTATGAAAAACAATGTGGATTTCTTTGTGGTGCTGGAGGATCTGAAACAGTCTGAAACGCCTGCCCCCACAGAGCCGGCACCGCCCACAACACCCACACAGCCCACGGAACCAAAGCCCACCGAGCCGGCGCCGCTGCCTCCGGCACCCCCTTCTCCGGAAGGCGGCTCCGGCGGAAACGGCACGACCTATTACAGTGCATCCGTCACCATGCGCAAGGACAATGCATTCGGGGAGCTGAGCATGTGCAATGCACTGTTTCATCGACAGGCTGATATCGCCGTGAACGGAGATACTGCGACCCTGACCATCTATGTGGTGGATCCGGTGCCTCAGTTCGCAGGCGAGGGCACTCCGCTTTCCAATGTATCCATGCGCTACAACGGGCAGCAGTATACCGCCCGGATCGACAGCGGGAACAAGGTGAGCAAATCCTTTGCAGCTCAGGCAGGGTTCATCGAAACCGCCGGAAATTATCCGGCATCCTCCATTGTGGTGCAGCTGCCCATGCAGGCGGTGCGGGATTCCGTGAACCAGAAGCTGATGTGCAGTGCCTATATCAATGCCGTTATGAAACGCACGGTGGATTTTTATGTGGTGCTGAGCGATCTGACCCAGACCGGGGGCGCACCCTCCAATCAGCCTGCCGACCCATCGGCACCCCCCGCCACCGATGCATCGGGATCCCAGCAGAAGGAAACGCTGACCATGGGAAACGAACCCCGAACCTACTTTGAAAGCAGTGTATCCATGCGCCGATCGGATGATTTCAAGTCGGAGAGCATGTGTGATCCCCTGTTTTTTGAAAAGGCGGATATCTCCTATGCAGGGGATCTGGCAGAGCTTACGCTGTATGTCATCGACCCGGTGCCGAAATTTGCCGAGGACGGGACACCTCTTTCGGATGTGACGCTAAGCTATGACGGCAAGAGCTATGCGGCGACTGCAAATACGGACAAGCAGGTGACCAAGCATTTTCCCGAGGCTCCCGGATTTATTCCTGCCGAGGGGGACTATACGGCGACTCCGGTTACGGTGGTGCTGCCGAAAAAAGCCATTGAGGACTCCCTGGACGGCAAGCTCATGTGCAGCGCATACATCAATGCGGTGATGCATGTGACCCAGAAATTCTATGTGGTTTTGGACGATCTGCAAAAGACCGATGGCCCGGCGGCGGAGGCCGCCAAGCCATCGTCCGGCGGCACGGCTCCCGATTTGAACCACTCGGGGGAACCCACGGCAGCCGCCGGAAAAACCATCAGGATCGATACAAAGGTATTTCCCCAGATGCTGTGGTATCTGCTGTTCACCACGGTGGTGACAGGCGGCAGCTTTGCTGCGATCCGGTATCGGCGCAATGGAAAGGATTGATCTCACTTTGAAACTTCATACAAAGAAATTTTTGTGCCGGATGCTCTGTGCGGCAATGGCAGTTGGCTTTATGGTCATGGGAGCGGCAGCGGTATCGGCGCCCTGCGAGAGTGCCGTAGCCACAGGCTCCTATCGTCATCCCGGTACGGGCAGCATCGAGGACTCCGGCGGCGAAGGCAGCGAGGCACTGGGACAGAGCATGGTCAGCAGCGTGGTGAGTCCGGAGGCACTGCTGGAAACGGCAGCCGACGGAAAGCTGTATCTCAGCCTGCGCTTTAACCTGATGAGCAACATCTCCAAAACCACTCTGGCGGTGCAGAAATCCGGTGACTCGGCGTGGACTCCGGCAGTCTACGACATCACCGCAGAGGGGGAGGATACCAAGGATCTTCGACTGGAGATCCCTGCAAAGGATGCCGTGATCCGGGCGGAATGCTTTGTGGATGCCATGGGACGGGCGGTCATTTTCTATGTGACCGTGGATGATTTCTCTGCCGGAAATGCCGGCGGCTTTGCCCAGCTGGATGCAGCGCAGAGCCCAAAGCCGACCTCCGGCAGCTCCAATACCGTGGAAAAGAATGACAATGTGGTGGGGCTCGTCACGGGAGGCACCGGAAAACAGACGCAGGTGCCTGCTGATCCCCAGAACACCCGAAGTGACGAAAATGTGCAGCAGATCACCGTTACGGGCAAGGTCTGGCTGATGTTTTTCGTATTGGTGTTCTGCGCACAGCTGCTTGCCTGTCTGGCTTTCTGGGGGATCCGCACATGGGTGCTCTCCCGAAAAGCACCGCAGGTGTCAAGATCCCTGCCGGAGGAGCCGGACGAAGAGCCGGATTTTTCCGAAGAGCTCTGGGAGGAGGACTGGGAGGATGCAGCCCATGAAGTCCGTTAAAGCCATTGCAGCAGGCTTGCTGTGCAGTGCGCTGCTGCTGAGCGGATGCGTGGATCAGAGGCTCGGGGAAACGGATGCGGGCTCTGATCCTGCCGGAAACGGCACCATTGCGGCGACGAGCATCGCCGTCATGCAGATCTGCCAGAAACTGGATCTGGATCTTGTGGGGATCCCAAGCAGCAGCATTGCCCAGATCCCGGAACGCTATGCGGATGCTGCGGTGATCGGCAGCCCGATGGCGCCGGACATGGAGCTTTTGGCGCAGCTGCGGCCGGAGTGGGTGCTGAGTCCGTCCAGCTTGCAAAGCGATTTGCAGCCCAAGTACGAGGCTGCCGGACTGAAATACGGTTTTCTGAATTTGAAGACCGTGTTCGGCATGTATCAGTCCATTGCGGATATGGGCGAGCTTTTTGACCGCACGGAGCAGGCAGATGCACTGGTGCAGGAATTTGAAACCTTTCTTCAGGAATATCGGGACAGCCATCGGGACAAGCCCAAACCCACGGTACTGGTGCTGATGGGGCTGCCCGGGTCGTATGTGGTGGCAACGGAGAATTCCTATGCAGGCAGTCTTGTGGAGATGGCAGGGGCTGTCAATGTATATGCCGGCACGGATCAGGAGTTTTTGAATGTAAATACGGAGGATATGCTGAAAAAAGATCCGGATATCATCCTGAGAACTGCCCACGCCATGCCCGACAGCGTGATGGAGATGTTTGCAAAGGAATTTGCATCCAACGATATCTGGAAACACTTTTCGGCGGTTCAGAACGATCAGGTCTATGATCTGCCTCCTGAATACTTTGGCATGAGTGCCAATTTTACCTATCCCGAGGCGCTGGAGGTGCTTGACGGCATCCTGTTCCGTGACGATCTCATTACAGGAGGCAGAGCATGAATTTACAAAAGAAATCTGCCGGCAGAGCAGCTGCTGCGTTCACGGTGGTGTCGGTGGGCTTGGTGGTGCTGTTTTTCCTGTCGGTCAATCTGGGCAGCATTCAGCTTTCACCGGCGCAGCTCCTTCGGGGACTGTTTGTGGAATATGACCCGGATGTTGCTACGGTTTACGACCTGCGTTTCCCACGGATCCTCATTTCCGTGATGGCAGGCGCATCCCTTGCAGTGGCAGGGGCGCTGTTTCAGGCTGTCCTCAAGAACCCTCTGGCTGATCCCGGGCTGCTGGGGATCTCCAGCGGTGCAGGCTTTGCAGCCGTTCTGGCGGCGAGCGTGTTTCCTCAGCTGTATTTTATGACACCGCTGTTCAGCTTTCTGGGCGGTCTTCTGGTGTTCGGGCTTGTTTACAGTCTGGCATGGAAAGGGTCGCTTTCCCCTTTACGGATCATCTTGATGGGCATTGCCATGCAGGCACTGTTTTCCGGTTTTTCCGAGGCAATCAATTCCATGAGCGGCGGAAATCTGTCGGGGGTCGCCTCCATTGTAGAGGGCAATATCACCATGAAGACATGGAAGGATGTGCATCTGCTGTTCGGTGTGTCGTCGGTGGGGCTGATCCTTGCGCTGCTGTGTGCCAGATGGTGCAACCTCTGTGGTCTGGAGGATAAGACCGTCCGGGGCTTAGGCGTGAACATCGACAAGGTGCGCTTTGCGGTGAGTGTGACGGCAGTGTTCCTTGTGGGCGGCTGCACCGCCATCGTCGGGCCTGTGAGCTTTATCGGGCTGCTGATCCCCCATATCGGCAGGATCTTTGTAGGCAGCGAGCACAAGCTGCTGATCCCCTTCAGCGCCCTCTCCGGCGGGCTGCTGTTCCTTCTGGCAGACACGCTGGGGCGCACGCTGATCCGTCCGTACGAGATGAATGCATCCGTGATCCTGTCGGTGGTGGGCGGGATCGCCTTTGTGGTGCTGCTGAGAAAGAGTGGT
The DNA here is from genome assembly GCA_029258495.1 of Faecousia sp. Classification (GTDB taxonomy): domain Bacteria; phylum Bacillota; class Clostridia; order Oscillospirales; family Oscillospiraceae; genus Faecousia. The sequence goes on from JARHYV010000188.1 coordinate 7,013, forward strand.
GGGATCTATGGAAAATAACAACAGCTGCTTTGATATCCGGGATCTGTCCTTTGCCTATGAGAACAAGCCCGTGCTGAACCATCTGAACATCTCCATCCCTCGGGGGAAGATCACCACCCTCATCGGCCCCAACGGATGCGGAAAATCCACGCTGTTTCAGCTGCTGACCAAGAACCTGACTCCCACAGGAGGGGAGATCCGCTTTGGCAGTGTGCCGCTTGAGCAGCTGAGCCTGAAGGATTTTGCCCGAAGGGTCGCCATCGTCCACCAGAACAACACGGCTCCCGGGGATCTCACCGTGGAGCGTCTGGTGGAATACGGAAGGATCCCCTATACCAAGATGGGGCGCTCGCCATCCGGCCCGGAGGATCAGAGGCTGATCGAACGGGCGATGAAGATCACCGGTATCACAGGGCTGCGCAGCCGCAGCATCCAGAACCTTTCCGGCGGTCAGCGGCAGCGGGTCTGGATCGCAATGGCTCTGGCTCAGGGAACCAAGGTGCTGCTGCTGGACGAGCCGACCACCTATCTGGATGTGCGCTATCAGCTCCAGATCCTGCATCTGGTGCGGATGCTCAACCGCAAATGCGGCATCACCATTGTGATGGTTCTGCACGACATGAACCAGACCATTGAATACAGCGACGAGATCATCGCCCTGAACAGCAGCGGCAGCGTGGTGGCGCAGGGTGACCCCAAAAAAGTCGTCACCGGTCAGATGCTGGAGCAGGTCTACGGGGTGCATCTGGATGTCATCGACCATGCAGATCACAAGATCGTCATGAACTTCTGAGCATTCCGGCGACTTTAGACCCAACGAAAAAAGTTCTCCATCTGTCCCGTTTGTGGAAAATCAACACGGACAGATGGGGATTTTTTTGAAAATTTTATCTTCTGAACCACGGATGATTGTTACACTTTTGAAAAAAATATGATAAACTATGAGTAAAAGATACACAAAGCTCCGGAAAACGGCAGTGTTTTGCCGGGAACGGCTTTGCCCGATCACGATGATCGATATTTTTACCCAGGAGGTTCCCATATGAATAAATTCAAAACAACCTGCAAAGAGATCGCCGTGGAAACCATCGGCAGTTTCCTCATTGCCATTGGAATTTATAATTTTGCCGTGGCATCCAAATTCCCCATGACGGGCTTTTCGGGGATCTCGCTGATCCTTTATCGGCTGTTCGGCATGCCCATCGGCTTTACCACGGTGCTTTTGAATGTTCCCGTTGCGATCCTGTGCTACAAGCTGCTCGGACGAGGCTTTTTCCTGCGCTCGCTCCGGTGCATCCTGATCAGCTCGCTGATGGTGGACTATCTGGCACCGCTGCTGCCCATCTACAACGGCAGCCGACTGGTTTCGGCGATCTATACGGGTGTACTGGGCGGCATCGGCTATGCCATGATCTATACCCAGAATTCCTCCACCGGAGGCACGGATTTCATCATCATGGCGGTGAAGGCACTGCGCCCGTACCTGTCCCTTGGAAAGATCGCTTTCATGTCGGATGTGGGCATCATTCTGTTCGGCGGCATCCTGTTCCATGATGTTGACGGCATCGTGTACGGCATGATCATCAATTTCCTGTTTGCGATCATTGTGGACAAGATGATCTACGGCATGAATTCGGGAAAATGTGCGCTGATCGTCACCGATTACGGCACGGAGGTTGCCGATGCCATTGACAAAGCCTGCGGTCGCGGCAGCACCATCCTGCACGGCTCCGGCGGCTTTCAGCAGGACAAGAAGGATGTGGTGCTCACTGCCTGCGACAATCAGCAGATGTATTATATTCAGCGGCATCTGAAGGAAGTGGATCCCAAGGCATTCACCATCATTCTGGAGTCCAACGAAGTCCACGGAGAGGGGTTCCATATGTTTGAGGTGGGAGATAAAAAGAAATGACGGATGGGGCGCTCCCATAAAAAATATTGCATCGTAACCCAGACTGTGCTAGTATAGGGCATAATCAAGCTGCTGAAATGGCAGGTTATATCCAATATCCCCCTCAGAAAGAGCGTTTTGCGCCGTGCTGAGGTGCAATGTGTGCCGAAGGGGATGGATGCAGAATTTCTCCACAGATGTGGGCAAGGAGGACAAACGATATGTCAGATATGGACTTGAAGAAGATGAAACGCTCAGAGCTTTTGGAGATCCTCCTGCGCCAAAATCAGGAGATCGACCGGCTGAAACTGGAGCTGGCTGAGGCAAGGCAGATGCTTGCTGACCGAAGGATCGAGATCGAGGAGTCCGGCTCCATTGCAGAGGCTGCCCTGAAACTCAGCGGGGTCTTTGATGCGGCGCAGGAGGCTTGCCGGCAGTATGTAGAGAACATTAAGGCGCGCAGCGAGCAGCAGGAGCGGCTGTGCAGGGAAATGGAGCAGCAGACCAAGGAAAAATGCGATGCCATGATCGCCGATGCCAAGCGTCAGGCGGATGAGCACTGGGCGCAGGCAGACAGCAAGATCCAACAGGTCATCGAGGAAACGGAAGGGCTGAAACGCCTGCTCGCCCGGTAAACAGTCCGCAGGCAGGACAATGCCTGTAAGCTTATAAAATCCGGAGCCGGTACGATTCTGTACCGGCTCTTTTCGAATGTACATTTTGCGCGGCATGTGCTACAATGGGAAAAAACCATGACAGGAGGGAGCGTATTGCGGATCGCCATCTGTGACGACAGCGCACACGACAGCCAATTCATACAGGAGCTGGTCACTCAATGGGCGCACAGCAGGGAGGTGCCTGTGCAAACCATGTGCTTTTCCTCAGCCGAGCGGTTCCTGTTTCATTATGCACAGGACAAGGGCTTTGATCTGCTGCTTTTGGATGTGGAGATGGGGGTCATGGACGGCGTGACCATGGCAAAGCGCATCCGCAGGGAGGATCAGGCGGTGCAGATCATCTTTATCACCGGCTATTCCGATTACATTGCAGAAGGCTATGAGGTGGCAGCCCTTCACTATCTGATGAAACCGGTCAGCGGCGAAAAATTATTCCGGGCTCTGGACAGGGCACTGGAGAAACAGCGGCAGGACGAACGCTGCCTGAATTTGGAGCTGTCCGGCGAGATGGTGCGCATCCCTTTTTACGAGATCCGCTATTTGGATGTATCCAAGAACTATGTGACCGTCCATGCAGGCAGCGATCACTGCATCAAGCGTTCTCTGGGGGAACTGGAAAAGACACTGGATGAACGCTTTTTTCGGGCAGGCAGATCGCTGATCCTGAATTTGAAGTATATCCGCCGGGTCACAAAAACGCAGGTGCATCTCTCCGACGGCACGGTGCTGGCGCTGCCGAGAGGTGCCTATGAGCCGCTGAACCGGGCGATCATCCTGCATACATAAGGGGAGAGGAATATGGGGCTGTTTTCAAAACTCATCGACAAGCGGATCGCCGATTATCAGCGGGAGCTGATCGAGACCCACTATCAGGAGGTGGAAAATATGTACCGCCAGATCCGGGGATGGCGGCACGACTACCGCAACCACATCCAGACCATGAAGGTTCTGGCGGCAAACGGGGATCTGGAGGGGCTGAGAGGGTATCTTGACGAACTGGATACGGACCTCAGCACCGTGGATACCGTGGTAAAGACCGGAAATTCCATGGCGGATGCCATCCTGAACAGCAAGATCTCCCTTGCCAAGGCAAAGCAGATCCCGGTTCATGTGGATGCCCGCATTCCGGTGCAGCTGAAAATGTCGGAGCTGGATCTGTGCTGCATCCTCGGCAACCTGTTTGACAATGCCATCGAGGCAAGCCTTGCCCTCCCTCAGGAGCAGCGGCTGATCCGGGTGTATATGGACATGAAGAACACCCAGCTTTATATCTCCTTCACCAATTTCACAGCCGCGAAAAAGCTGAAAAAAACAGGGGGCAGATACCTTTCTGCCAAGGGGGACGGACATGGCTTTGGCTTGGTGCGGATCGACAACATTGTAAAGCGTCTGGATGGTTACCTCAGCCGGAACTCCGAGGACGGGGCATTCACCACGGAGATCCTGATCCCGCAGGTGTAGCGCTGCAATTCATCCCCTGAAATATGCAATTCGTCCCCAAAATGGTTTGGGGACGTTTTTTGTGGTAGAGTGGTGACAAGAGGTGAGGTATATGAAACAAAGGGAAAAACCAAAATACACCATGGCGCGGGTGCTGCGCTATATGCTGGGGCAGGCATGGCGGTATCACAAAAGCGTCATTTTTCTGGGACTGGGCTTTGCAGGATTACTGGTGATCCAGAATCTGGCGCAGCTGTGGGTCACGCCTTCGGTGCTGAAGATCGTGGAGACCCATGGCTCCCTGGGGAGCCTGTTTGCGGTCATCGGGATATTCACCGCCGTGCTGCTGTTTCTCAGCGGACTGCGGGAGTATGCCGAGCATAACATGCTGTTTGGCAGGATACAGGTGCGTTTTCACATCGGCAGGGCCTTGAACCAGAAGGCCTGCACCACATCCTATCCAAACACCCAAGACCCGGAGATCAAGAAGCTTTTTGACCGGGCCAGTCAGACAGGCTTCAGCAATGACGAGCCTCAGGAGCATATTTTCATCACGATGCAGGAGCTTGTGGAGAATCTGGCCGGATTTGCGGTGTATCTGTGTCTGCTGTCAGGGCTGCACCCGGGGCTGCTTGCGGTCATCGTGGTCACGTCGGTGATGAGCTTTCTGATCAATCTGCGGTGCAGCAACTGGCGGTTTTTGCATCGAAACGAATTTGACACGCACAACTCAAAAATCAGCTATTTCCGCAGGGTCATGGAGTCACCCTCCATGGCAAAGGACATTCGGATCTTTGGTCTGACACCGTGGCTGAAGGAGCTGCGGCAGAAGGCCTGCGATGCCTATGACCTGATGTTTGAAAAGCGGGACCGGATGGTGTTCTGGACGGCGGTGGCAGATCTTGTGCTTGCCTTCCTGCGAAACGGACTGGCATATCTGTATCTGATCCGGCTGCTGCTGACTACGGGAATGCCCGTGTCGGATTTTCTGCTGTATTTCACGGCATTCAGCGGCTTTTCAGACTGGGTCACGGGAATCCTGCGCACCTACAACGATCTGCGTCGGGAGGCTCTGGAGCTGACTGCGGTACTGGAATATCTCAATCTGCCGGAGCCCTTCCGGTTTGAGGGAGGCACACCGATTCCTGAGGCCGAAAGCTATGAATTAAAGGCAGAGGATGTGACCTTCCGGTATCCCGGGGCCGAAAAGAATCTGTTTGAACATCTGAGCCTGACCATCCGTCCCGGGGAAAAATTGGCCGTCGTGGGACTGAACGGCGCAGGCAAGACCACCTTGGTGCGGCTGCTCTGCGGACTGTATGACCCGGACGAGGGGCGTGTGACCCTGAACGGTCAGGACATCCGGCGATTTGACAGGCGGGAATACTACAAGCTGTTTTCTGCGGTATTTCAGGATTTTTCCATGCCGGATCTGACGGTTGCCGAGACGGTGGCTCAGGACTATGAGGGAATCAATCTGCAAAGGGTGGAAGCCTGCCTTGAAAAGGCGGGGCTGACGAAAACGGTGGAAAAGCTGCCCAAGGGTCTGGACACCCATCTGGGAAAGGAGATCTTTCTGGACGGAGTGCATCTTTCCGGCGGCCAGACCCAGCGCATGATGCTGGCAAGGGCCCTGTATAAAAACGGACCGATCCTGATTCTGGACGAACCCACCGCCGCACTGGACCCTCTGGCAGAGCATGACATCTACCAAAAGTACAGCCGGATGACTCAGGGGAAAAGCTCCGTTTTCATTTCCCACCGTCTGGCCTCAACCAGATTCTGCGACCGGATCTTATTTATAGAGGATGGCAGGATCAGCGAGGAGGGGACCCATGAGCAGCTTCTGGCGCAAAACGGAGGCTATGCAAGGCTGTTTGAGGTTCAGGCCAGATATTACCAAGAGGGGAGGGAGTTTGCATGAGTTCGGAGAAAAAGGTAACCTGGCGGGAAACGGCCAGCTGCTCCCGAAGGGCCTATGGTCTGCTGCATCGGGAGTTCCCCGGGCTGATCGCCGCCGTGACCTCTGCGCAGACCGCTGCGGCGGTGTGTCCCTATGTGGCCATCTGGTTCTCGGCGCAGATCATCAATGAACTGGCAGGGCCGCGCCGTCCGGAGATGCTCTGGCGTCTGGTGCTTGCATCGCTGTGCAGCGCACTGGTTCTGGGGACCCTGTCCAAAGCCCTGCGGGCGTGGTCTGTTCGGATGCAGAACCGCTTTATTTTCAGCCGTCAGAAGGTCTATACGGATAAGCTGCTGTCCATGGACTATGAGGATGTGGACAAGGCAGAGGTGC
>JARHYV010000322.1 GCA_029258495.1 Faecousia sp.
ATGACCTGTGGTTCGATCCCCTGTTCCTGGTCGTCAAGGGCATGCAGGACAAGCAGATGGATGTTCTGAACGCAATCAAGATGTTTGCTGACGAAGGCCTGAAGTCCACCGGCGGTCTGTCCAACAACTCCAACGGCGCACCCAAGGCTGTCCGTCCCATCATGGACTCCGCTCTGGTTGCTATGGCAATGATGCAGGGTCTGACCTCCGCAATCGTCAACCCCTGTGACCTGCGCCTGATGGAGACCATCAAGTCCTGTGATATCTTCAAGGATCATGTTCTGTACTCCGACTGCTATCTGGATCTGTAAGCATTGCTGACGGGTTCCACGGTGGCATGCTGTATGCCGGGGGATGTCTGAAATGCCCCTATATTGCAGCCGCTGGACAGAATATCGTGAACCGGCCGGAAGGGTTTCAAACCCTTCCGGCTTTTGCTGCATTTGGTGCAATCTCGTTGACAAACAGGGGGAAAATCGGTATACTATCCGTATATGAGTACCGAAAAACAATCGATTTTAGGAGAATGATATATGAGCAAAGTGATCTTTGAAATCGAAGGCGCACAGCCCGTAACGGCTGAGTGCAATCCGGGGGATAACCTTCTGGAGCTGGCGAGAAGAGCCAATGTTGCCATCGATGCCCCCTGCTCCGGCAACGGCTCCTGCGGCAAGTGCCGCGTGAAACTGGTATCCGGCGAACTGGAGAGCATCAGGAGCCGCCATATCACGGACGAAGAATATGAGGCAGGATGGCGTCTGAGCTGCAACTCCAAGGTCGTCGGAGATGTCACGGTGTTTGTTCCGGATATTGCCTCTGCCTATCAGTCCAGAATGAAGACGGCGGATCTATCCTCCGGCAAGGAAGTGGCGATTTTTGAGGAGATCCAGTCCAATTTGCAGCAGGCAGGGATCCGCTTTGAGAACAAATTCCGGGCATTGGAGCTGACCATGAGCGAACCGACTCTGGATGACACCATGCCGGATAATGAGCGGCTGACTTGGGCGATCCAGGAGGCTGCCGGAGTGGAGCAGGTGCACATCCCCTTTGCGGTGATGCTGAAATTGGCGCATACCCTGCGGGAAAATCATTTCCATGTGTGCGTGAAGGGGCAGCTGTTTGCAGATCGCTTTGAATGTATGGATATCTGCCCTGCGGAGGATCGGGATCTGGTGGGCTGTGCCATTGATATCGGTACGACCACGGTGACCATGGTGCTTGTGGATCTTACAGACGGAAGGATCCTTGCCAAGGGTTCCTCCGGCAACGGGCAGATCCGCTACGGCGCCGATGTGATCAACCGGATCATTGAACAGGGGCGTCCCGGCGGCAAGAAAAAATTGCAGGATGCCATTGTCAAGGAAACCCTGAACCCCATCATCGCCAATCTCTGCAAGGGCATCGGCTTGAATGCCCGCAGCATCGTGAGCATGTGCATCGGTGCCAATACCACCATGAACCATCTGCTCTTGGGCGTGGATGCGGAGAGTGTGCGCATGGAACCGTATATCCCCAGTTTCTTCAGCTGGGAGGGGCTGCTTGCCGGAGATCTGCATCTTCCGGCACATCCGCTGGCACCTGTGAGCATCGCACCCAATATCGGCTCGTATGTGGGCGGTGACATCACCGCAGGCACGCTTGCCTCGCTGATCTGGGACAAGGATGAGATGAGTCTGTTCATCGATCTGGGCACCAATGGTGAGATCGTTTTCGGCAATCGGGACTTCCTGATGAGCTGTGCCTGCTCAGCAGGCCCTGCATTCGAAGGCGGCGACATCTCCTGCGGTATGCGTGCCACGGATGGCGCTATCGAGGCCTGCACCATCGACAAAGATACCATGGAGCCTACTGTGACCATCGTGGGCGAGCCCGGGCAGAAGTGTGTGGGCATCTGCGGCAGCGGTATCATTGATGTGATCTCCGAGCTGTTCCGCTGCGGGATCATCAACGCAAAGGGGCTGTTTGTCCGGGAGGGGAAACGCGTCCTGCGGGATCACCACGGCAGCGGACGGTATGTGCTGGCATTTGCGCAGGAGTCTGAAACCGGCCGTGAGGTATCCATCAACGAAGTGGACATCGACAACTTTATCCGTGCTAAGGGAGCCATCTTCTCTGCCATCGATGTACTGCTGCAGAGCGTGGATATGACCGTGGATATGATCGACCATGTGTATGTGGCAGGCGGCATCGGCTCCGGCATCAACATGGGCAATGCGGTGAATATCGGCATGTTCCCGGATGTGGAGTTGGAGAAATTCAGCTATATCGGAAATTAGTCCCTCACAGGAGCGTATGCCATGACGGTCAGTGACGAGGCCAGAGATAAGTGTACGGAGATCACTGCCAACATCACCTATCTGGAGCTTTCTACATACCCCGGTTATATGGACTCCTTTGTGGCAGCGTGTTTCCTGCCCCACACGGATGCTCGGCTCTTTCCCAACAGCAAACAGGAAATCTGAGCATGCTCACCATGAAAACATGAAAAGAATAGGAGAACCTGCCTATGCAGATCGAAAATAATAAAGAAGAAGTTCCGTTTTCCCACTATGAGGAGCTGTTCGGCAAACTGGATCCTCAGGAGGTCGTTTCCAGACTGCCCTTTGTCCGTTGGGATGGAAATGCATTTCTGGTGACCCTTCTGGGAAGAGATTATCGGATCTCTTGGCCGGAATACGCAATCCGCGTGGAAGACGGCGGAGCGATCCCGCCGCTGCCCACGCAGACCTTCCTGCTGCGCTGCCTGCTGGAAACAAAGGACGCGCCGTGGAACAGTACATGGAAGACCTTTCGGGAGATGCCTTGGGGCGAGCTGTATATCAAGCCCTATACCGGCCGTGTCCTGACCCGTGCAGCATTTACCTTCGGTACGCGAGTCGATGCGTTCCGGGCAGCTGCTGAAAAATTGGGCGGTATTGCCCTGAACCATGGAGATGCCGGATTCCAGTTTGAATTTTTCGGCAATTACCGCATGCAGATCATGGTTTGGGAAGGGGACGACGAGTTCCCGCCCAATGCGCAGGTGCTCTATACAGATAATTTTGCAGAGGGCTTTGCAGCAGAAGACCGTGTGGTTGCCGGCGATATCCTGATCACCCATATCAAAAGCGCGATGTAAATGAAAAGGCTTCCCACGGGGAAGCCTTTTTCGGCATATGCCTCAGGATAGACGGAAACTTCCTTGACGAATTTTCCGGAAATTGTTATAGTATAGTCACTACATGTGTATCATACGATGTTGGGGGATTATGATATGGAATATAAAATTGTTATGGATTCCGCCGGTAACCTCCGGACACTGGACGGCGCATGCTTTGAAAGCGTGCCGCTGAAGATCCGTGCCGGCGATGAGGAATATGTGGATGATCAGGCTCTGGATGTGGAAGGGATGGCTCGGCACCTGCGGCACTATCACGGAAAATCCAGCACTGCGTGCCCGGGTGTGGGAGAATTCATGGAGGCCTTCGGCGATGCGGAAAATGTGTTCTGCATTACCATCACCAGTGCGCTTTCCGGCAGCTATAACGCTGCCAAAATTGCAGCGCAGACCTATGAAGAGGAACATCCCGACCGGCATGTTTGTGTGATCGATTCCCTGACGGCAGGGCCGGAGATGCAGCTTTTGGCATGGAAGATCCGGGAGCTTGCCGCGGAAGGAAAGTTATTCACAGAGATTGCAGAACTTGTGGAAAACTACAAACAAAAGACCAACACCCTTTTTGCCTTGGAGTCCATCCACAATCTGGCCAATAACGGCAGAGCAAGCACGGCGGCAGCCAAGCTTGTGGGGGTTCTGGGGATCCGACTGGTGGGCAAAGCCAGTGACGACGGAAAACTGGAGATCCTGGAAAAAGCCAGAGGAGAAAGACGGGCACTGGCCGACATTCTCAAGCACATGCGCCAGATGGGCTATCAGGGCGGAAAGGTACTGGTGGATCACGCATCCAATCCGGAGGCTGCCCGGAAACTCAAGGAGCTGATCGTGGGGGCCTTTCCTCAGGCAGAGGTGCACATCGGCACATGCGGCGGCATATGCAGCTTCTATGCAGAGCATGGCGGATTGATCCTTGGCTTTGAATGCGAATAAAACGATAAAATCCCCTGTGCAGAGGCACAGGGGATTTTTTGCAGAGATTGCCTGCAACAGCGCATTGTGTTATAATAAAAAGAAAATGATTAGAGGAATGCTATGTATTCAAAGGTTTATGTAGAGATCACAAATCAGTGCAACCGGAACTGTTCGTTTTGCCCGGGGACTGCCCGAACCCCCAGAATGATGACACTGGAGGAATTTTCGGCTGTGGCCGAGAAGATCCGCCATGTGACCAAATATGTATATTACCACCTCATGGGCGAACCGCTGACCCATCCTGCCTTGCCGGAGATGATCCGTACAGCGACCCAGTTGGGCATGAAGTCGGCGATCACCACCAACGGAACGCTCCTGCCCTCAAGGGGACAAGCGCTTTTGGATGCAGGCGTATATAAGGTCAATATCTCTGTCCACAGCTTTGAGGAAGGCACTGTGGAAGATTATCTGAACTATATCAACGGGTGTATGGAATTTGCCGATCGGGCCAGTGCTGCGGGCACTCTGGTGGTGTTCCGGCTGTGGAATCAGGGGTATGATGCAGGACGCAATATCAGCACACTGGATCTGCTGCACAAGGGTTTTCCGGAGGAATGGAAGGAAGGCGCAAGAGGGATCCGTATCCGGGAGCGTCTGTATCTGGAGCATGGAGAACGCTTTGAGTGGCCGGATCTCGGGGCAGAGGATCGGGGGCAGCGGGTATTCTGCTACGGTCTTCGGGATCACTTCGGGGTGCTGTGCGACGGCACGGTAGTGCCCTGCTGTCTGGATCACGAGGGGGACATCCCACTGGGCAATATCTTCACGCAGGAGCTCAGCCAAATCCTTGCAGCTCCCCGTGCAAAGGCAATCGTAGAGGGCTTTTCCTGCCGTCAGGCGGCGGAGGAGCTTTGCCGGAGGTGCGGCTATGCCAGGAGATTTGATTGATATTTGAAAATCGGATTTGTCGAAATGTAAAAAATAGTTTCTGTATATTGTTGCGTTTTTCCGTCAAATCTGATAAAATTTCTCTTGAAGAGAAATGAGGAGATGGGAGAATGAACAGAATTTGTATTGCAGATTCGTCAGAGGAATTTCGAATAGAGCTGGCAGAGCTCCTTCGGAAAGACTACTTGGTGGATTGCTGTGACAATGGTGAAACAGCACTGGAATTTTTGAGGAAATCGCATCCGGATATGATCATCCTGGATCTGATGCTGCCCGGTCTGGATGGTTTGGGTGTTCTTCAAACTGCAGCAGCAGAGGGGATACAGCCCATCGTCATTGTTACAAGCAGATTTTTCAGCGACTATCTGGTGAACGCACTGGATCGCTACCATGTGGATTACGCGCTGATGAAACCCTGCTCTGCGGCTGTGCTGGCACAGCGCGCCCATGAACTGCTGATGCAGTGCCAGCCCGACCAAATCGTATATCCGACCACGGAATCCGTGGTCACGACCAAGATGTATGATCTGGGGATCCCGACCAATCTGGCAGGCTTTGAGCAGGCTCGCCTGGGGATCGTCATGCTGGCTCAGAACCCCGGACAGTCTGTGACAAAGGTTCTGTATCCGGCGATCGCAGCAATGAGCAGCCAGAAGACAAGTGCCGGCTCGGTAGAGCGCAATATCCGAACAGCGATCTATGCGGCATGGTCTCGGCATAACGAACAGGTTTGGGGAAAGTATTTCCCTGCCACATCTGACGGGTATATCCCGAAACCGACCAATACGCAGTTCCTGACCAGACTTGCAGATGCGGTCTCCCGGCAGATACAAAAAAGAGCATGATAAAAGCGCTGCCCACGGGGCAGCGCTTTTTCTCTATTTCAGATATTGTTCCCAAGGGAGCTCGCAATCTGAAGAGATCTCGTAGGTAGCACGGATCTGGCTGCACAAAAGCGCAAGCTTTTTTTGCAGATGCTCAGAGCGGAACCGTTTCTGCTGATTTGGCAGCATGGCATACATAAAAATGTGTGCCTGATCGTCACGCATGCTCTGCATGGCGACCGTATCCGTGAAGTAGCTTTTTCCCTCGGCAAGATAGGGACTGGAAACAGCGGTATCTGAGCCATAGCGGAAGTTTGACGGATTCAGATCCGGCCAACCCTTCAAGCCGTTGCCCACGCTTGCGATCCTTGTGACAACGGAAACCCCAAGCTGCTGCAGGAACAGGTTCTCGAGTTCGGGGCACATACTGAGGTTCAATACAACACCGGTATCCACAAAGCTGCACGAGCCGGTACCGGGCACTGCGCCTGTTACAGGGTCATAATCGTCGATCAACTGGATCTGCAGCACACCATCCGGTACACGGGATCCCACTTGGCTCAGAAAATCGGAGGGTACCTTCTCCAATGCAGCCGACAGCAGATCCAGGGCCTTGCCATACATCTCGGGACGATAGTCGGGTA
>JARHYV010000118.1 GCA_029258495.1 Faecousia sp.
CAATAGAAATGTGCGAAAATACACTCAGGTATTCTGTACCTGAAATTTATCCATAAATTTGGAGGTCAACAAAATGAAAAAGCTTCTAGCGCTTATGCTGGCTGCTGTCATGGTTTTCGGCCTGGTCGCCTGCGGCGGCAGCGGCGATGCTGAAACCAGCGCTCCTGCAACCACCGACGGCACAGCAGAAACCACAGTTGCTACCGAAACCGGTGCACCTATGGATGTGTCCAATGTTAAGGTCGCAATGATCACCGACTACGGCGACATCACTGACGAGTCCTTTAACCAGACCACTTACGAAGCAAGCAAGGCTTACTGTGAGTCCAAGGGCATCACCTTCACTTACTACAAGCCCGCCGGCGACTCCACTCCCGAGCGTGTTGCAATGGTCGACAAGGCTGTTGCAGACGGCTACAACATCATTGTTATGCCCGGCTACGCTTTCGGCGGCACCATCGTGGAGACCTGCGAGATGTACCCCGATGTCAAGTTCGTCGCTCTGGATGTCGCTCTGGGCGACCTGCTGGAGGCTGCTGTTACCAAGGCAGGCGAGCAGTACGACTATAACCCCGACAACTGGAAGCTGGAAGAGTATGTGGACATCAGCAATGTCTACTGCGCAATCTATCAGGAAGAGCTGTCCGGCTACATGGCTGGCTACGCAGCTGTGAAGATGGGCTACAAGCACCTGGGTTTCCTGGGCGGCATGGCTGTTCCTGCTGTTATGCGTTACGGCTACGGTTTCATTCAGGGTGTTGACGCAGCAGCTGCTGAGCTGAACATCGCTGATCAGGTCACCATCGAGTACGCATACGGCAACCAGTTCAACGGCGATGCTGACATCACCGCTGCTATGGATACCTGGTACGGCGAGAAGAAGGTTGAAGTTGTCTTCGCTTGTGGCGGCGGTATCTTCACTTCCGCTGCAGAGGCTGCTGCTAAGGTCAACGGCAAGGTCATCGGTGTTGACGTTGATCAGGCTGCTAAGATCGACGGCACCTACGGTGAGGGCATGACCATCACTTCCGCTATGAAGGGTCTGGCTCCTGCCGTTAAGGACACTCTGGCAGACATCATCGAGAATGGCAACTGGGCAAACTACGCAGGCAAGATCGTTACTCTGGGTCTGGTCGGCAATGAGCCCACTGCAAACTATGTTCAGATCCCCATGGAGACCACTCAGTGGAACGACACCTTCACCAAGGACGACTACAAGAAACTGGTTGAGGGTATGGTCAACGGCACCATCAAGGTCAGCAATGCTACCGATGCAATGCCCAAGACCACTGTTACCGTGAACGATCTGGGCAACCTGAAGTAAGATTTTCTTACAGGAATACTCAATTTAGTGTTCGGAACTGCCGACAGCATGTGCTGTCGGCAGTTTTTTTGTTCGGCAAAGGTGAAAACTGCACGAATTATCGTGGGAATTATAGGAAAATCAGCTTTAATCGAAAAATATTTTGCATAATTCACATGGGCATGATATAATGTTTAACGCAGATAACGACCATGGGCGCTTTGCGCCCGTTTATGGTTTCAAGGAGGTATGGCAATTGGAAAATTATGCAGTTGAAATGCTGCACATTACCAAACGGTTCCCCGGTATCATTGCCAATGATAACATCACACTTCAGCTCAAAAAGGGTGAAATCCACGCTCTGCTGGGTGAAAACGGTGCAGGTAAATCCACTTTGATGAGTGTCCTGTTCGGCTTGTATCAGCCGGAAGAGGGCGAGATCCGCATGGATGGAAAGAAAGTGGAGATCCGCAATCCGAATGATGCGAATGATCTGGGTATCGGCATGGTGCACCAGCACTTTAAGCTGGTAGAGTGCTTCACTGTTCTGGACAATATTATTCTGGGTGTTGAGCCGTGTAAGGGCGGTTTGCTGAACAAGGAGCATGCCCGTAAGAAGGTTCAGGAGATCTCGGAGCGCTATGGTCTTCAGGTCGATCTGGACGCAAAGATCGAGGATATTACCGTTGGCATGCAGCAGCGTACAGAGATCCTGAAAATGCTGTACCGTGAGAATAATGTTCTGATTTTTGACGAACCTACGGCTGTCCTGACGCCGCAGGAGATCCACGAATTGATGCAGATCATGAAAAATCTGGCAGCAGAAGGAAAGAGCATCCTCTTCATTTCTCACAAGCTTGCGGAGATCATGGAGGTTTCCGATCGCTGCAGTGTCCTGCGTAAGGGCAAATATATCGGCACCGTGGAAACGAAGGATACAAATCCCCATGAGCTGTCCAAGATGATGGTAGGCCGTGATGTTAAGGCTGTTGTCGAAAAGGATGAGTCAAAGCCCGGCGAAGTTGTCTTGGATGTACAGCATATGAGCGTCGCATCCAAGCGTCATAAGCGCAATGCTGTCAACGATGTGACCTTCCAGGTTCGTCGTGGAGAAGTCGTCTGCATTGCCGGCATCGATGGCAATGGTCAGACAGAATTGGTTTACGGCCTGTCCGGGCTGGAGCCGCTGTCCGGTGGCAGTGTCAGCCTGTGCGGACAGGATATTACCCACATGCCTATTCGTAAGCGTTCGCTGCTGGGCTTGAGTCACATTCCGGAAGACCGCCACAAGCATGGTCTTGTGCTGGATTACTCTCTGGAGGATAATCTGGTATTGCAGCGTTACTTCGAGCCGGAGTTCACCAACAAGGCAGGGTTCCTGAAACGCAGGAATATCAGAACCTATGCTGAGCGGTTGATCGAGCAATTCGATGTGCGCTCAGGTCAGGGAGCCATCACCAAATCCAGAAGTATGTCCGGTGGTAATCAGCAGAAGGCAATCATTGCCCGGGAAATCGATAAAAATCCGGAACTTTTGATTGCGGTTCAGCCCACCAGAGGCCTGGATGTAGGTGCCATCGAGTACATTCACAAGCAGCTGGTTTCTCAGCGCGATGCAGGCAAGGGCGTTCTGCTCGTATCGCTGGAACTGGATGAGGTTATGAATGTATCGGATCGCATCCTTGTGATGTACGAAGGTGAGATCGTTGGCGAGTTTGATCCCAAGAAGGTCACCGTCGAGGAATTGGGTCTGTATATGGCAGGCGCAAAGAGGGAGGGACAGGCATGAAAAAGAATCGTCTGTTGAGAAACAGTGGTCTGCAGTCCCTGTTTGCATCTTTGATGTGTATCGTGGTCGGCTTGTTTGTTGGCTACCTGATGCTGCTGATGATCAATGCAGAGGGTGCAGGAAAAGCAATCGTGACCATCGTCAAGAATTTCTGGACTTACCCCAGTGAAAAGGCTCAGCTGAAATATCTGGGCAATACTCTGGTAAAGAGCGCACCGCTGCTGCTGTGCTCGTTGAGTGTGCTGTTTGCATACAAGGTCGGTCTGTTCAATATTGGTGCAGCAGGTCAGTATGTGGTCGGTGCAGGTGCCTGCCTGTACATGGCTCTGGCACTGAATATGCCTTGGTGGGCATGTCTGCTGGGTGCAGTCGCAGCAGGTGCGCTTTTGGGCGCACTGTCCGGTCTGCTGAAGGCACTGTGCAATGTGAACGAGGTCATCTCCAGCATCATGTTCAACTGGATCAGTCTTTATGGTGTGAACATGCTGCTTACAAATGTTAAGGAGGCAACCTCTCCTTACACCATGCAGATCAAGGGTGTCAATCCCGGTGCAATGCTGCCGGATATGGGGCTTGGTGACTTGTTCGCCAAAAACCAGTATGTGACCATCGCCATCCCTCTGTCCGTCGTGATCGCTGTTGCGATCTGGGTTCTTCTGGAGAAGACCAAATTGGGCTATGAGCTGAAGGCAACCGGCAATAACAAAAATGCTGCAAAGTATGCAGGCATGAAGGAAAACCGCAATATCATCATGACTATGGCGATTGCAGGCGGACTGGCCGGTATGGCAGCTGCGCTGCTGTATCTCACCGGTTTTGAGCAGTGGTCTTGCTCTCAGGCCAGTGTCCCGACCATGGGCTTTAACGGCATTGCCGCTGCATTCCTTGGCGGTCTGCATCCGGTTGGCTCCATTTTCTCGTCTTTCTTCATCCAGCATATCACCGCAGGCGGTGCTTATGTGGACAAGACACTCTACTGCGCTCAGGTTTCTGATTTTATCACTTCGCTGATTATTTATCTTTGCGGCTTTGTGCTGTTTGTTAAGATGGCGCTGAACCGCAATTTGGACAAGCGCGACGAGAAAAAAGCCGCCAACACAAATAAGGGAGGGAATAAGTAATGCTGCTTTTATTACAGTATACTCTGATTTTTGCCTCTGTTTTGATGCTGGTTGCATTGGGCGGCTGTTTCTCCGAACACAGCGGTGTCATTAACATTGGTCTGGAAGGCATCATGGTCATTGGTGCGCTGGGTGGCGCGCTGATGATGCGCTACCTTCCGGCAGGCACATCGGCCTTCATGATGATCGTTTTGGTCATCCTTGCGGCGGTGGTCGCCGGCACCATCTATTCGCTGCTGCTTGCTGTTGCGGCGGTCACATTCAACGCAGACCAGACCATCGTCGGTACTGCCATGAATATGCTGGGCACGGCATTTGCAACGGTTCTTGTCAAGGCACTGAACACTGCCGCAGATCCCAACAATGTTTCTGCAACTATTCAGTATTTTGACCAGAAAAAGGCATTCTATGTAAATATCGGCTCCTTTGAGTTCAGCTGGTTCATGCTGATCGCGCTGATCGTTCTCATCGTCAGCCACATTGTGCTTTATCGGACACGCTTTGGTCTTCGGCTGATGGCCTGCGGTGAGCATCCTCAGGCGGCGGACTCCGTGGGCATCAATGTTTACAAGATGCGCTATGCCGGTGTTTTGATCTCCGGTATTCTGGGCGGTCTGGGCGGTATCGTGTATATCACCTCCGGCGTTTCGGAGTGGAAGTTTGAAAACGGCGTAGCCGGTTTCGGTTTCCTTGCATTGGCTGTTATGATTTTCGGTCAGTGGAAACCGATGCACATTGCACTTGCCGCACTTCTGTTTGGTCTGATGCGCGCTCTGTCCAATGTGTATGTTGCATTTGACTTCCTGGCGGCCCTGAATATTCCGGGCTTTGTCTACAACATGCTGCCGTATATCATTTCCCTTGTTGTTCTGATTTTCACATCCAAGAAATCCAGAGCACCCAAGGCAGAAGGTATCCCATACGATAAGGGCAGTCGATAACCACAGCAAAGAAAACCCCCACTGATGTTGAGTCAGTGGGGGTTTTTGCAGGTGTTACAGAACTTGAAGGACATACAGTACAAGCATGTGCAGTGGGTAGAAGGCATATGAAAAATAGGACAGAAATCTACTTTGCGTTCCTTTTTTGCCATGGTACAGCCAGATCGGGATCAATGAACACAATGCAAATGCCTGAACCGGAATTTCTACGGAGCAGCCAAGCAGTGAAAAAATAAACGCACGCCCCTGAAAACCGAACACATGGATCGCAATCATGGCAGCCAGCTGAGCCAGTTTTGCTCCGGGAAAGCCTCTGAGCAGATAAAAAATGACTACATTCAGAACTCCGAGCAAGCCATAGTCCGGGAAGGTGACATACCCCAGAAGAAACAGCCCCAGCAGCTGAAGGCATCCCAGTGGGGCAGAGATCGCTTTTTTTCGCACCCGATCGATCACATGGATGCATAGCAGTCCGAGCCACAGGGTGAGCATTACATTCTGGTGAAACGGATAAAAGGGGGTCTGAAACATCATCAGATCAAATGGGATCTCAGACAGGAGTGCAAACAGCGCGATGCGTCGGTGATATCGTCGGAAATCCCGGGTATGGAGATAGCCTTCGGAAATCTGAAACGCAAAAATAGGAAAGGCGATACGCCCCAGATAGGTCATCCAGTCATTTCCGGGGACAAGTGTTCCCCAGATATGATCCAAAAGCATGCATCCCAGTGCGATCCAGCGCAGTCCGGCTGCCGTGAGCTCAAATTTTTGGTGTTTCATAAGTATCATCCTTACATCAATGTATTCATATCAATCGAAGAAACCTTATAGGGGAATGAGATAGTCTTTGACAAATCACCTCATCTATGCAATGATTTGCGGCCAAATACCGGATAACAGTATATAATATAACCTTTAGATTTGCAATCTTACATTCAAGCGTGTGCAGCGGACGAGCGCAGCATGCATATGCCGATATTGACATTTCGTTTGTATTGTAGTATTCTAGTCGAGAACTGAAAAAACGGGAGCTTGTAAACAGGCTGAGAGTAAGGTGTGACCTTAGACCGGTAACCTGATTTGGATAATGCCAACGTAGGGAATAATAGGGAAATTATACGCTGCAGGAGCTGTCCGAATTGGGCAGCTCTTTTTATTTTTACAGGAAAGGTTGTGAATTACTTCCGGAGATCGGACGGGCAGAGAGGGAGCGCTCTGTGCCTTGTATGGTTGCAGCGATGGGAAGCCGTGTTCCGGCGTGAGAGGAAACCAGAAAGTTTCGACCGACGGCAAGTCCGGCAGGACTTTCCGAATTTTCTAAAGGAGATGAAAACCAATATGGTGACCATTAATGGAGAATTGGCAGACTGTGCAGGGATGACGATCGGGCAGTATTTGCAGACAACAGATTATGACCCTAAGCGGATCGCGGTGGAGCAAAATGGCGAGATCGTCCCAAAGGCTGTATACTCGGAGACGGTACTGCAAGATGGCGATGTAATTGAGGTCGTCAGTTTTGTAGGAGGTGGCTGAGGTGCTGCCGACAGAGCAGGAAATGACACAAGCCTTGTGCCAGCGTGTAGGTACACACATGCAGGAACGATTAAAGCGGTCTACCGTGGCAATCTGTGGATTGGGCGGTTTGGGATCAAACATTGCCATTTCGTTGGCGAGGGCAGGTGTTGGTACGCTGATCCTGATAGATTTTGACCGAGTGGATATTACAAATCTGAACCGGCAGCAATATAAAGCATCACAGCTGGGGCTGAAGAAGGCACAGGCACTGAAGGATAACCTGCTGGAGATCAATCCATATCTCCATATTGTAGCTCATAGCGACAGGATCACGGAGGAAAATCTGCGGAGCTTGACGGATGGAGCGCAAGTGATCTGCGAAGCCTTTGATCTGGCTGATCAGAAAAGCATGCTTGCTGAGGCGGTATTGACGCAGTTTCAGAATACGGTGTTGGTTGCATCCTCCGGGATGGCCGGTCTTGGGGATCCGAATGAGATCATGACCCGTCAAATATCCCGGAGATTTTATCTGTGCGGTGACGGGCACAGTGATGTAGAAGATGCAGGCGGCTTGTTTGCGCCGAGAGTGATGCTCTGCGCAGCGCATCAGGCCACGACTGTTTTAAGGATCCTCACAGAAAAAATATAACAGAAAGAAGAGGTTCATATACATGGATCATGATACTTTGGTGATTGGCGGACACGAGTTTCACTCCCGCTTTATTCTTGGCTCTGGTAAATACAGTTTGAAATTGATCGAGTCTGCGATTCAGGATGCAGGAGCCGAAATCATTACACTTGCAGTCCGTCGGGCAAATACTCGTGAACATGAGAATATTCTGGATTATATTCCGGAGCATGTGACACTTCTGCCCAACACCTCAGGAGCGAGAAATGCGGATGAGGCGATCCGAATTGCACGATTGGCAAGAGAATTGGGCTGCGGCGACTTTGTTAAGGTCGAGATCATGCGAGATACCAAATACCTGCTGCCGGATAATCAGGAAACCATAAGGGCTACGGAGATCCTTGCGAAGGAAGGATTTGTTGTAATGCCTTATATGTATCCAGATCTGAATACAGCCCGTGACCTCCAGAATGCCGGTGCGGCATCAATCATGCCGCTTGCCTCTCCGATTGGTTCTAATAAAGGGCTTGCAACAAAGGATTTTATTCAGATCCTGATCGACGAGATCGATCTGCCTGTTATCGTGGATGCAGGGATCGGCCGCCCTTCGCAGGCGTGTGAGGCAATGGAAATGGGTGCTGCTGCCATTATGGCCAACACAGCACTTGCGACAGCTGGGGATCTTCCGATGATGGCGCAGGCATTTCGTCAGGGGATTGAAGCCGGGCGCAAGGCTTATCTGTCAGGCTTGGGCAGAGTTCTTATGCGTGGAGCATCTGCATCTGATCCGCTTACCGGTTTCCTGCGCTAAGGGAGGCATCTACTGTGGAAAATGAATTTTTTGTAGACTCTGAGCGTTTATCTGAGGCGGCGCTTAAGAAAAAGCATCGTCTGGAGCAGGATCCGTCCTCGCGGGCGGATCATATGGCTTATCTTCCTGATATGGAAAAAATCGATTCCGATGTGATGGAGAAGGTCTTGGCTCACATGAATTCCTATGATCCATCGGCATATACCGAACGGGATGTACGGAGAGCATTGGAGGCTGATCGATGCACGATCGATGATTTTAAGGCACTGATCTCTCCTGCGGCGGAACCGTTTTTGGAGGAAATGGCCCAGAAAGCACGGCTGGAAACCAGAAAGCATTTTGGCAATACCGTCTATCTGTTTACCCCGATATATATTGCAAACTATTGTGAGAATTACTGCGTCTATTGCGGATTCAACTGCTATAACGATATTCATCGCATGCAGTTGACGATGGAGCAGATTGAGCGCGAGATGAAGATCATTGCCGACAGCGGCATGGAGGAGATCCTTATGCTGACTGGTGAGGCCAGAGTCAAGACAGATGTGAAGTATATTGGAGAGGCTTGCAAGCTGGCACATAAGTACTTTAGAAATGTGGGTCTGGAGATCTATCCCGTGAATACCGATGAATACAGATATCTCCATGAATGCGGTGCGGACTATGTGACGGTTTTTCAGGAAACCTATGACCATGTAACATACGAAACCCTGCACTTGATGGGACACAAACGGGTTTGGCCTTATCGATTTGATTCTCAGGAGCGTGCACTTCGCGGAGGTATGCGTGGTGTGGCTTTTTCGGCATTACTGGGGCTTTCTGATTTCCGAAAGGACGCTTTGGCAACCGCTCTGCATGTGTTCTATTTGCAGCGAAAGTATCCTGCGGCGGAAATGAGTCTGTCTTGTCCCAGACTTCGTCCGATCATCAACAATGATAAGATCAATCCGTTGGATGTGGGAGAAAAGCAGCTATGCCAGATCCTTTGTGCTTACCGGATCTTCCTGCCGTTTGCAGGGATCACGGTGTCTTCCAGAGAAAGTGCCGAGTTCCGCAACGGCATCGTAAAAATATGTGCGACGAAGGTTTCGGCAGGGGTATCCACTGGGATCGGCGACCACGAGAGCAAATACACCGGAAAGGAATGCGACGCAGAGCAGGGGGACGAGCAGTTTGAAATTGAGGATGGCCGCAGTTTCAATAAGATGTATGAAGATCTGGCAGGAGAGGGCTTGCAGCCTGTCCTGAATGATTACCTCTATGTTTAAGCTGATAGCCGTGACCAACCGGCACTTATGCAATGAGCCGCTTGTGCAAAGACTTGATCGCTTAACAAGAGCCGGTGTGGATCTGATCATCCTCAGAGAAAAAGATCTGGAACGAAAGCAGTATGAGGAGCTTGCGCAGCAGGGATGCGGTATCTGCAAGGGGAGGCTGATCCTCCATGGATTTGCTGATGCAGCGCAGCATTTGGGGTATCACAGGCTGCATTTGCCCCTGCATGTACTTCAGAGCCTTTCCATACAGGAAAGGGAGCGTTTTTCTGTATTGGGAGCATCCTGCCACAGCTTATCAGATGTTCTGACCGCGCAGCAGTTGGGATGCAGCTATGTAACACTGGGACATATATTTGCAACGGATTGCAAGAAAGGGCTGCCGCCCAGAGGTGTGGAATTTCTGGAGCAGGTCTGCCGGGAGAGTCAACTTCCGGTATATGCCATTGGCGGCATCAACGCTGAAACGATCCGACTCACGGTTGATGCCGGAGCAAGCGGCGCGTGCCTGATGAGTACGCTGATGACCTGTCCAGACCCGGAGGTTATTATAAAAAATCTGAAACAGACCATAGGATAAGGAGAGAAATATGAACTTTTTACGAGAAAATATGCTCTTGTATGCTGTTACGGATAGTCGATGGGTTGGAGCTCAGACATTATACGAGCAAGTAGAGTCAGCGTTGAAGGGCGGAGTGACATGCGTCCAACTGCGAGAAAAGGATCTGAGTGAAGATGCGTTTTTGGATGAGGCGCTGAAATTGAGGGAACTGTGTCACCGATATGGCGTCCCCCTGCTGATCAATGACAACATTGAAATCGCCTTAAAAAGTGATGCAGATGGTGTCCATGTGGGGCAGTCGGATATGGCGGCGGCTGATGCAAGACGCATATTAGGTCGGGATAAGATTGTAGGAGTCACAGCGAAAACAGTTGAACAAGCCAAAGCAGCGGAATTGGCAGGAGCTAGTTATCTTGGCTCGGGTGCGGTCTTCGGGAGCACCACTAAGGAGAATGCGACACCCTTGGATCATCAGGTATTGCGAGAGATCTGTGGTTGTGTATCCATCCCGGTGGTGGCGATTGGAGGTATCACCGAGGAAAATCTACCCCTGCTCCAAGGCACCGGTGTAGCCGGTGCAGCATTGGTATCAGAAATATTCCATGCTGAAAATATTGAACAGAAGTGCCTGAGATTGAAGACCCTGTCCCGGGAAATGTTTGGCTGATAACAGAGCAGAAATGAGCCGATTATAAATGGCTCCGGCAATTTGGGAAAATTTTACAGTTTTTCTTCCGGTAAGGAAGTGAAACAGCGACAGACCGGGGGCACCACTCTCTGCCGCTTAATAAAAATAATGCAATAAAGGAGATTCAAAATGAAAACAGCATTATCAATCGCTGGCAGTGACTGCAGCGGAGGCGCCGGTATTCAGGCTGATTTGAAAACAATGACCATGAATGGCGTATTTGCAATGAGTGCGATCACTGCACTCACAGCGCAGAATACAACCGGCGTGAGAGCAATCCTTGAGGTGAGTCCGGAATTCCTGGCACAGCAGATCGATGCGGTGTTTGAGGATATTCGGCCGGATGCAGTTAAAATTGGCATGGTGGCATCCGCCGAGCTTATTAAGACCATTGGACAGAAACTAAGGGAGTACAAAGCACAGAACATTGTTGTGGATCCTGTGATGGTTGCGACTTCCGGCGCAAGGCTCATCGAGGAAGAGGCGGTGGAAACACTGAAAAAGGAACTTTTGCCGTTGGCGGATCTGGTCACACCCAATATTCCGGAGGCTCAGATTTTATCCGGCATGGAGATCCATGATCAGCAGGATATGGAACGGGCTGCTCGGTTCATCTGCGAAACATTTCATTGTGCCGTGCTGTTGAAGGGCGGACACAGTATCAATGATGCAAATGATCTTTTGTGCACCCACGACCAAATTCAGTGGTTCCGGGGCAAACGGATCCACAATCCCAACACACACGGCACCGGATGCACGCTGTCTTCGGCGATCGCAGCCAATTTGGCAAAGGGCTATTTCATGGCGGAGGCGGTTAAGCGTTCAAAGGATTACATCTCCGGCGCACTTGCAGCTATGTTGGATCTGGGACATGGCAGCGGGCCCATGAATCATGCATTTGATCTTCGGGGGGAATTCAAGTGACCGATTTTGCAGCTGTTGTTTTCAGCGTATGTTGGTTGGGATTTATGCTGTGGCAATGCAGGGGTCTGAAATTCAATACGAGATCCCTGAGCTATGGTGCTATTTCCGCTGCAATGACTCTGATGCTGGCCAGTATTTATTTGCCGCTGCCGACAGGCGCATCAATCAGTCTAGGCTCATGGATCCCTTTGATGGTGCTTTCCATCTGCTATGACCATCGGGTCGCGATGCTTTCCGGATTGGTATGCGGTATGGCAGCGCCCTTCATTTTACCGGGATGGTCACTGGTACACTGGGCGCAGTACATTCTTGAATATATGACGATATTTTCCTGTATGGGCTGTGCCGGCATCTTCGGGAAAACCAGAGGGAAGATCATCCTGGGAGCATTGTTGGCCATTTCACTGCGTTTCTGGGCACAGGTGCTCAGCGGAGTGATCTTTTTCGGTGCATACGCATGGGAAGGTTTTGGTGCATGGGGATACAGCTTGCTTTTCCACCTGTCTGGAAAAATCCCTGAGGGCATTGTTACCATTTGCGTTTTGATGGCGCTGCCATTGGATCGCCTATCTAAATCCATTCAGAGAGGATCAGAACAATGAATTTTGTAGATATCTGTATTGCGGACAGTCTGTCGATCTGGGAGGAGTGTCTTGGTTCGGAATTCCTTGTTAAAATGGCAGACGGAACCCTTGACAGGGCTTGTTTTCGGGACTATATCGTAGATGACAGCCTGTATTTAAGACAATATGCCAAAGTATTTGCATGGGGGATCATCGGAACAGAGGATCCGGAGGCAATGCGCACATTTTATTCGTTTTTATCGTTTGTCAACGAGGGAGAGGGAAGTACCAGACTCCAATACCTGGAGAAATTCGGATTGGCAGATGAGCAGGTTCAAAAACTTCCGCAAAGACCGGAGAATAAGGCATATACGGACTATATGCTCACGGCATCTCAGGAGGGTGCAGCGGAATGTATGATGGCAAGTCTGCCCTGCACGCTGAGCTACGGATGGATATTCTCTCGGATCCTTCGGGATCATCCGGAAATCAGAGATACCTTTTATTGGCCGATGGTGCGGGATTATGCAGAGAAAAGCTATGCGGAGATCTGTCAGCGTTGGGTTGACTTTGGCAATAAGGTCTGTCAGGGATTACCGCAGTATCGACTGGATCGTTGTTTGGAAATCTTTCGGGAGTGTTCTAAATTAGAATTGGGTTTCTGGGAGATGAGCAAAGTACCGAGAACGGACACGGAATGTCTGATAATGCGCCAGTCCGAAATGTAAAAGATGCCGATGCAGGTCATAGCTGCATCGGCATCTTTGGCTTGTCCGGTGGAAATAAAGAGATAAAGCTGCGCCGTTTCGTCGGTTAGGGCTGTTCGGTCGATTGTTCCTGTGTTAGAAGAACTACCGATTCCACATGAGCGCATCGGGGAAAGAGGTCAAATGCCTGAGCGGATCGAAGTACAAAACCTTGCGCTTTCAGCAGAGCCACATCCCGTGCAAGCGTAGCAGGATCACAGGAAACATAGACCAAGCGCCTGGGGGCAAAGCGTACGATCGCCTGAATTGCATCAGCATTCAGTCCCTTGCGAGGAGGATCTACCACCACAACATCGGCGTGGATGCCCTGCTGCTCCAGTTCCAGAGCGGCCTGTCCGGCATCGGCACAGATGAAATCGGCGTTGGAGATGTGGTTGCGGAGGGCGTTCTCTTTTGCATCGGCAACGGCCTGCGGGATGACCTCAATGCCGATCACCTTTCCGGCAGCCTTACTCATAGCCAGTGTGATGGTTCCTACGCCGCAATAGAGATCCAGAACGGTATCTTCCTTCGTGATTTCGGCAGCCTCAATCGCAGCCTTGTAGAGCTCCTGAGCCTGATGGTGATTGATCTGATAGAATGATCGGGGAGAAAGACGGAAGGTCAGACCGCACAATGTATCTTCGATATATCCTGGGCCGTAGAGGGAGATGAATTCATCCCCCAGCACAGCATTTCCGGGTTTGGTATTGATACTGAGCACAAGCGTTGTAAACCCTTTGATTTTCTTCAAGCGGTCAATAAGTGCCTCTACCTGTGGGAGTTTTCGGGTAGTGGCAACAATACATACGAGGATTTGCCCGGAAACGGCACCCTGCCGGACATAGATATGCCGCACGATCCCTTTACGGGTGGTTTCGTCATAGGCATTCACCCGATACTGATTCATATAGTCGATGACCGCGGCCTTAACCTGATCAGATTCCTCAGGCAGGATCAGACACCGCTCATTTTCCACGACCTGATGGGTGCCGGCCCTAAAAAAGCCTGCAAAAGCTCTGTTTTTCTTGGAAGAAACAGGGTACTGTGCCTTGTTCCGGTAACATGTGGTCACAGGTGCAGGATGCATGGGGATGGATTCAAGAGATTCTCCCCCGATGCGGTTCAGACAGCTCCGCACCCGTTCGGCCTTCAGACGGGATTCCTCCTCATAGTCCATGTGGTGGAAATCGCATCCGCCGCACAGCTTTGCGACCGGACAGGCGCGATTGATGCGATGAGGGGACTTTTCGAGGATCTGAACGATTTTACCGGCAGCCCATGTCTTGCCCACTTTCTCAATGCGGATCTGGCAGACCTCACCCACGATTGCATTGGGAACGAAGACGGCACAGCCTTCGATTTTTGCAACACCCTGACCCTCTGCGGTGTAATCCACGATCTGGGCGGTATAGATTTGATTTTTGATTAACATAGCGTTCCTCATCTCTTAGAGTATAGCATTTATTTTATCATAAAATTCACAGTGGGTAAAGCAGGACTTGAGGAATGTAGGCAAAGATGATAAAATACGGGAAAAGGATGTGAAAAAATGCTGACATATGAAGAATGCAGACTATGCCCAAGGCAGTGCGGTGTGAACCGGTCACAGGGGCAGCGCGGATACTGCGCGGCACCGGCAGCGGCTGTGGTTTCCAAGACCATGATCCACCGATGGGAAGAGCCTGCTCTGGCAGGCGCAGGCGGCAGCGGAGCGATTTTCTTCGGCGGATGCACACTGGGATGTGTCTACTGCCAGAATAATGCCATCAGCCACAAACTGACGGGGATCAAAATGGAATCGGCGCAGCTGCGCCAGACCATGGAGGAGCTGATTGCCCACGGCGCGGAGAATATTGATTTGGTAACACCGACCCAATTCCTGCCGACGATCATTCCGGCGCTGAAACCCAAGTTGTCGGTTCCTGTCATCTATAATTGCGGCGGCTATGAGCGCACAGAAACGCTGAGACAGCTGAATGGTTTGGTGGATATCTATCTGCCGGATCTGAAATACGCCGATTCAGACCTTGCCAGGAGGCTGTCAGGGGCAGCAGACTATTTTGCGGTGGCAACTGAGGCAATCCGGGAAATGGTTCGGCAAACAGGCAGCCCTCAATGGGATGGGGATCGGCTGATCCGCGGTACGATCATCCGGCATCTGATCCTGCCGGGGCAGGTAGAGAACTCGCTGAAGGTTCTTGACTGGATCGGCGAGAACTTTGCACCGGGAGAGGTATTGGTCAGTCTGATGCGCCAATATACGCCTATGGAGGCAACCGCCGATATGACGCCTCTGAACAGAAGGATTACCGAGGAGGAGTATGACTCCGTACTGAGTTGGATGTACCTGAACGATCTGGAGGGATTTACGCAGGAGGCAGATGCAGCAGATGCTGCATTCATCCCGGATTTCTAAAAGGGTGTGCTGCATCTGCAGCACACCCTTTTTGTTGATTTACAGTTCGCAGTTATTGACGGTTCTGGGGAAGGGGAGAACATCACGGATGTTTGCCATTCCGGTCAGATACATGACGCAACGCTCAAAGCCCAGACCAAAACCGGCATGGCGGGCAGAGCCGTACTTGCGCAGATCCATATAGAACCCGTAATCATCGGGGTTCATGCCCAGTTCCTCGATACGGGATTTCAGGATCTCGAAATCGTCCTCACGCTGGCTGCCGCCGATGATTTCTCCGATGCCGGGAACCAGACAGTCCATAGCGGCTACGGTCTTTCCGTCGGGGTTCAGCTTCATGTAGAAGGCTTTGATCTCCTTGGGGTAATCGGTGACGAATACGGGTTTCTTGAAGACAACTTCTGTCAGGTAACGCTCGTGCTCGGTTTGCAGGTCACTGCCCCAGTGGACAGGGAATTCAAACTCTGCATTGTGCTCTTCCAGAATTTTGATGGCCTCGGTATAGGTGACATGGCCAAAATCGGAATTCAAAACATGATTCAGACGCTCCAACAGTCCTTTATCAACAAAGGAGTTGAAGAAGTTCATTTCCTCGGGGGCATTTTCAAGCACATAGGCAATGACATATTTGATCATGTCTTCAGCAAGACGCATATCATCAGCCAGATCGGCAAAGGCGATCTCCGGCTCGATCATCCAAAACTCTGCCGCATGACGGGTCGTGTTGGAGTTCTCCGCACGGAAGGTGGGGCCAAAAGTATAGATGTTGCGGAAGGCCATGGCAAAGGTTTCGCCATTGAGCTGACCGGAAACGGTCAGGTTGGTGGGCTTGTTGAAGAAGTCCTGAGAGAAATCGACCTTGCCGTCTTCGGTCATGGGGATATTGTTCAGGTCGAGAGTGGTGACCTGAAACATTTCGCCGGCACCCTCGCAGTCAGAGCCGGTGATCAGAGGGGTATGGACATAGACAAAGTCCCGCTCTTGGAAGAACTTGTGAATGGCATAAGCGGCCAGACTGCGAACACGGAAAACAGCCTGGAAGGTGTTGGTTCTGGGGCGCAGATGGGTCATGGTGCGCAGGAACTCCAGTGTATGGCGCTTCTTCTGCAGGGGATAGTCAGAGGTGGATGCACCCTCGACAGCGACCTCGGCAGCCTGGATCTCAAAGGGCTGCTTGGCGTCGGGAGTCAGAACGACCTCACCGGTGACGATCAGTGCAGCACCGACATTTGTCTTGGAGATCTCCTGAAAATTATCCATGGTATCATGATATACAGCCTGAACAGGATTAAAATAAGTACCGTCATTCAGGACAATAAAACCAAACTGCTTGCTGGCGCGGATCGAACGAACCCAACCGCCGACACTGACGGTCTTTCCGGCGTAAGCAGCGGTGTTTTTGAACAATTCACGAACGCTTACCAATTCCATTGTGGATTACCTCACTTCTTGTGCAAATTATGTAACAAATTATACGCTAAACTGTGGCAATTTACAAGGGGTCAGCGAAAAAAAGTGGCTAAAAGAATAAAAATAGAAGAGGCAGCTCCAAATTTGGAGCTGCCCCATTAGGAAAATCAATATTTACTGCCGGATGCGACACTCTTACGCACCAAAGCACGCTTCAGACGAGCCTCGGCAATTCGCAGCTCTGTATCAGAAGAGGACTTGTTCTGCAAGACCTTCTGCGCACGCTGATAGGACGCCTCTGCACGCTCAGAGTCGATTTTATCTGCCCACTCAAAGGTTGTAGGGACAAGGGTCACTGCTCCGTCAACAACGCTTACCATGCCGCCGATACAGGCGGCCTCACGTCGCTGACCATCGCTTTCGATGATCGCTCTGCCCATGCCCAGAGGGCACACGCAGTTCATATGACGAGCCATGATACCAAGGTCACCGGAAGTTGTACGGACAACGAGCTTTTCAGCCTGACCATCAAAAATCAGACCGTCAGGGCTGACAATTTTCAGGGAGAAGCTTGTAGCCATGCTTACTTCACCTGATCCTTTTCGTAGCTCTCAACCACATCGTCGATGCTGCCCTTGAACAGGAAGTAGGATTCGGGAATATGGTCGTGCTTGCCGTCGATGATCTCCTGGAAACTGCGGATGGTATCCTTCAGGGGAACATACTTGCCCTGATAACCGGTGAACTGCTCTGCGACAGAGAAGGGCTGGGACAGGAAACGCTGGATCTTACGGGCACGGTTGACGGTGATCTTGTCTTCCTCGGACAGTTCGTCCATACCCATGATGGCGATGATATCCTGCAATTCCTTGTAGCGCTGCAGAATGTTCTGCACAGCACGGGAAGTATCGTAGTGAGCCTGACCGACGATCTCGGGGGCAAGGATACGGGAAGAGGAGTCCAGAGGATCCACAGCAGGGTAGATACCCAGAGATGCAATGCCGCGATCCAAAACCGTCTTCGCGTCCAAATGGGCAAATGTAGTGGCAGGTGCCGGGTCTGTCAGGTCGTCAGCAGGAACATAGACAGCCTGAACAGAGGTGATAGAACCGTTCTTGGTGGAGGTGATACGCTCCTGCAGAGCACCCATTTCGGTTGCCAGAGTGGGCTGATAGCCAACAGCGGAAGGCATACGGCCCAGCAGAGCGGAAACCTCAGAACCAGCCTGAGTGAAACGGAAGATGTTATCAATGAACAGAAGAACATCCTGATGCTTTACATCACGGAAGTATTCAGCCATTGTCAGACCGGACAGCGCAACACGCATACGAGCTCCGGGGGGCTCGTTCATCTGGCCGTAGACCATGGCGGTCTTCTTGATAACGCCGGATTCTGTCATTTCACGGTACAGGTCGTTGCCTTCACGGGTACGCTCACCGACGCCGGTGAAGACAGAATAGCCGTTATGCTGAGTGGCAATGTTGTAGATCAATTCCTGGATCAGGACGGTCTTACCAACACCTGCGCCGCCGAACAGACCGATCTTACCGCCCTTAGCGTAGGGGCAGATCAGGTCGATGACCTTGATGCCTGTTTCCAGGATCTCGGTAGCAGGCTCCTGCTCCTCGTAGCTGGGAGCGGGACGGTGAATGGGCCA
>JARHYV010000240.1 GCA_029258495.1 Faecousia sp.
TTGCCGGTCAGGTTTTCAACCACGGCCTTCTTGCTTTCAAGAACCTTTGCGTTAGGCATGTGAGATGTCACCTCCGAAATAAAAAAGTGTCTTTCTGCCAAACGACAAAAAGACACGCAAACAATCATATTTACGCACCTCGGCAGGATTTATCGCTTGCGCAACCTGCTGTCTTTGGCAACAGTTGGATTATAACATGTACGGAATCTTTTGTCAACAACTTTTTTGAAAAAATTCAAAAAATCTGGGCAAAGATCTGGGCAAAGAAGAACCGGGAAGCAGTGTGCTTCCCGGTAAAGTCTGCAATATGGAATTACAGGTACTTAGCAGCGCTGACCTTGACGCCGGGGCCCATGGTGGACACAACGACGCAGGAACGGATATACTGACCCTTAGCTGCAGCGGGCTTAGCCTTGACAACAGCCTTCATCAGAGTATCCATGTTCTCAACCAGCTTCTCGGAGCCGAAAGAAACCTTGCCGATGGGGCAGTGGATGATGTTGGTCTTGTCCAGACGGTACTCGACCTTACCAGCCTTGATTTCCTTAACAGCAGCAGCGACATTGGGGGTAACGGTGCCAGCCTTGGGAGAGGGCATCAGACCCTTGGGGCCCAGAACCTTACCCAGACGGCCAACCAGACCCATCATGTCGGGGGAAGCAACAACAACATCGAAGTCAAACCAGTTTTCCTTGGTGATCTTCTCAACCAGCTCCATGCCGCCGACATAGTCAGCACCAGCAGCCTTAGCTTCCTCAACCTTAGCATCCTTAGCGAAAACCAGAACGCGGCTGGTCTTGCCGGTGCCGTTGGGCAGAACAACTGCGCCACGAACCTGCTGGTCAGCATGACGGGAGTCAACACCCAACTTAATATGCAGTTCAACGGTCTCGTCGAACTTTGCGGAAGCGCCCTTCACAACCAGATCCAGGGCTTCAGCGGGATCGTACTGTACGGAGCGGTCAATCAGCTTGGCGCTCTCCTGATACTTTTTACCTCTAAACAATGTAATTATCCTCCTTATCGTGGTAATGCGGAATAATCCTCCCACATAACCGGGATCATACTATCCCGGACAGCAAATTATCAATCAACGACGGTGACGCCCATGGAGCGGCAAGTGCCGGCAACCTGAGTTTCAGCGGCTTCCAGAGAGGGGCAGTTCAGATCAGGCAGCTTGGTCTTAGCGATCTCGGTGATCTGTGCCTTGGTGATGGTGCCAACCTTCTGCTTGTTGGGGACGCCGGAACCCTTCTCCAGACCGATGGCCTTCATGACCAGCAGGGGAGTGGGGGGAGTCTTGGTGATGAAGGTGAAGGAACGGTCTGCGTAGACAGTGATGACTACGGGGATCTTGTAACCCTCCATGTCCTTTGTACGAGCGTTGAACTCCTTGATAAATGCTGCGATATTCACGCCATGCTGACCCAGAGCAGGACCAACAGGGGGAGAAGCAGTTGCCTTAGCGGCATTGATCTGCAGTTTGATAATACCAGTGACTTTCTGTGCCATTTTAAAGCACCTCCTGAATAAAATGTGGTAATATGCGTTTTACGCATTTCTTGCGGGGTAATACCCCTCCCACGTTCCGACCGGAAGATCCGGCCCGATGCGTTTACTGGGAAACGACCTCAACCTGATCGAGAGGGATCTCGACAGGGGTCTCGCGGCCAAACATGGAAACAACCACGCTGACCAAGTTTTTGTCGACATCAATATCTTCGACAATTCCGGTGAAGGAGCTCAAAGGACCATCCAAGATGCGCACATTATCGCCAACATTGTAGTTTACGATGATTTCACGCTTTTCAACACCCATTGCAAAGACCTCTTCCTCTGTCAGGGGGATGGGATCGTTGCTGGATGTGCCTACGAAGCCGGTAACACCACGGACATCCTTAATGACATGCCATGTGTCATCGCTGTAGAACATTTTTACCAGCACATAGCCGGGAAAAATCTTACGGTCGTAAGTTTTGCTCGCGCCGGATTCGGTGATCTCGGTGACGGTTTCCAGAGGAATGGAAACAGCCAGGATCTGATCTTGAAGATGACGGGTTTCTACGGTCTTTTCAATCGTAGCTTTTACCGTGTTTTCATAACCGGAATAGGTATGGACCACATACCACTTTGCATCTGCCATAGTGTGCTACCCTTAGTGGAACAGGCCGATAAGACCATTGATTCCAACCTGTGCGACAAAGTCGAACAGCCAGATGAATGCACCTACAACCACGACACAGCCGGCCACGACCAGAGCGTTTTTCATAACCTGTTCCTTGGTAGGCCAAACAACCTTCTTCAGCTCGCTGCGAAGCTCGCGGAAGTATTTGCAGACCTTATGCCAGGTTCTGACAAACCAGTTTTCCTTCTTGACTTCAGCCATGATGGTAGGTCCTCCTTACTTGGTCT